>NZ_JBSHDN010000139.1:0-17525 GCF_053616335.1 Nocardiopsis sp. NPDC055824 | reverse complement strand
GCCCCGTGCGGCGCGCCCCGGAACCCGCGGTCACAGCGCGGCCCGCACGCGTTCGCCGATGCGTCCGACCGAGACCCCGTAGCGGTCGTGGAGCGTGGGCAGCGCGCCCGCGTCGAGGAACTCGTCCGGCAGGCCGATGGGGGTCACCTGCCGGGTCACGCCCCGCTGGACCAGCGCGGAGGCGACCGACTCGAAGAGGCCGCCCACCACGGAGTGGTTCTCCAGCACGAAGACCTTCCGGTCGGCCGCGACCTCGGCCAGGACGGTGTCCACGTCCAGCGGCTTGATGGTCGGCGTGTGCAGGACAGCGACGCCGATGCGGTCCTTCTCCAGCGCGGCGGCCACGCGCAGGGCGCGCTCGGTCATCAGCCCCGAGGAGATGAACAGGACGTCCGAGCCGCCGCGGAGCAAAGACGCCTTGCCGAGGCGGAACTCGTAGTCGTACTCGTCGAGCACCGTGGGCACCGCGCCGCGCAGGATGCGGGTGTAGGTGGGCCCCTCGTGCGCGACGAGCTGGGGGACGGCCTGGGCGATGTCGACGGAGTCGCAGGGGTCGACGACGGTCATCCCCGGGATCCCGCGGAGCAGGGCGACGTCCTCCGTGGCCTGGTGGCTGGGGCCGTAACCGGTCGTCAGCCCGGGCAGGGCCGCGACGATGTTGACGTTCAGGCGCGGTTCGGCGATGTCCAGGCACAGGAAGTCGTAGGCGCGGCGGGTGGCGAAGACCGAGTAGGTCGACGCGAAGGGCACGAACCCCTCCTGGGCCAGGCCGGCCGCGGCGCCCATCATGACCTGCTCGGCCATGCCCATCTGGTAGAAGCGGTCGGGCATGGCGTCGCGGAACACGTGCATGTCGGTGTACTTGGCCAGGTCCGCGGACAGGCCCACGATGCGGGGGTCCTCCCGCGCCGCGGCGAGCAGCGCGTGCCCCAGCGGGGCCTGGGCGGTGCGCGCGCCGTCGTCGGCGATCGAGGCGATCATCGCGTCCGAGGTGAGCCGCTTGGCGGTGGTGGCGCTCATGCGTCGTTCCCTTCCTTGAGCTGTTCGCGGGCCGTCTGCCACTCGTCCGGGGCCACCCGCATGAAGTGCAGCTTCTCCCTGGACTCCAGCATCGGCACGCCCTTGCCCATGGTGGTGTCGCAGATCAGGACCTTGGGTCGGCCGCGGTGGGCCTTGAGCTCGTCCAGTGCCGCGAGCAGCGCGGCGACGTCGTTGCCGTCGACCCGCAGGACGTGCCAGCCGTTGACCCTGAACTTGTCGTCGGCGGGCTCGGTGCCCATGACCTCCTGCGCCGGGCCGTCGGCGACCTGGCGGTTCATGTCCACGATCGCGATGACGTTGTCCAGGCCGTGGTGGGCGCAGGCCTGCACGGCCTCCCAGGTGGAACCCTCGCTGAGCTCACCGTCGGAGAGCAGGTTGTACACGTGCGCCGGGTTGTCCTTGCGGCGCAGTCCCATGGCGATCCCCACGGCGACGCCGAGCCCGTGGCCCAGGGAGCCGCCGGAGACCTCCATGCCGGGCGTGTAGGTGGACATGCCCGACATGGGCAGGCGCGAGTCGTCGGTGGCGTAGGTGTCCAGTTCCTCGACGGGGATCACGCCCGCCTCGGCCAGGGCCGCGTACAGGGCGATCGCGTAGTGGCCGATGGAGAGGAGGAAGCGGTCGCGCCCCTCCCACTCGGGGTCCTCGGGACGGAGGTCGAGCTGGTCGGCGTAGAGGGCGGCGAGGACGTCGGCGATCCCGAGGGCCTGGCCGATGTAGCCCTGCCCCTGTACCTCACCCTGGGTCAGGGCGTTCAGCCTGATCCGGTACGCGGCGGCCCTCACCCGGTCGGTCCGGGCGGTGTCGACACCGCTTCCGGGCGCCGTGGCGGTCTGGTTCATCTCACTCCTCCTGGTTGGGTGGTTCGGGTGGTGGTTGCGGGGGGCGATCCGGCGGCCTGTCCGGAGCTTCGTCCGGGTTGGCGGTCGCGTCGCGGGGCCGGTCCGCGATGAGGGCTCACGCCAGCGCCCAGACGAGGCAGACCAGGCCGAAACCGGTCGTGCCCAGTACCGTGACCAGCACGGTCCATGTGCGCAGCGCGTCCGCGACCTGTAGCCCGAGGTAGCGCGAGACGATCCAGAACCCCGAGTCGTTCACGTGGGAGAGGCAGATCGCCCCGCAGCCGATGGCGAGGTTGATCAGGGCGATCTCCACAGAGCTGTAACCGCCTTCGGAGACCGTGCTCGCCAGCAGCCCGGCGGTGGTGATGGCCGACACCGTCGCCGATCCCTGGGCCGCTCTGAGCAGGGCGGCCAGGACGAAAGCCAGGAGCAGCAGGGGGATGCCCAGTCCGAGCAGGCCGCCGGAGAGGGCGTCGCCGATGCCGCTCTCGCTGAGGACCTTGGCGAAGGCTCCGCCCGCCCCCGTGACGAAGACGACGATGGCCGCCGGGGCCAGGGCCCCCTCCATGACCCGGCCCACGGAGCGCATCGACCACCCGCGCCGCACCCCCAGCAGGTACACCGCCAGCAGACAGCCGGTGAGCAGGGCGAACGGCGGGGCTCCGAGCATCGTCAGCAGGCCCAGTGCGGCCGAGCCCTCGGCGAGGAAGGCGCTGCCGACGGTCTGGAGCCCGATCATGGCGATCGGGACGAGGATGATCGTCAGCACGCTGCCCGTGCCCGGGGGCGCCTGCGGTTCCGTCCTGGCCGGGGCCTTCACCGAGCCGCCGCCCTGGTCGGCGGGCCGGGTCCCGGAGGGCTCGGTTCCGCCCTGCCCGGAGGGGCCGGAGTCGTCGGGGCCTTGCGGTCCGGTCCCGTCTCCCGGGTCCGCGGCCGGACCCTCGGAGTACCGGGCGAGCGTCTCCGGGAGCACCGTGTAGACGCGCCGGTTCAGCAGCCGGGCGGTGTGGTGGGCCACGAAGCCCACCGGCACCACCAGCGCACAGCCAAGGAGCGTGACCAGGCCCATGTCGGCCTCCAGGATCGCCGAGCTGCCGACGATCCCCGGGTGAGGGGGCACCACCACGTGGATGAAGAGCATCAGGCCGGCGATCGGCAGGCCGATGGACATGGGAGAGGGCAGCCTGGCCGCTCGCGAGAAGGCGTAGATGATCGGTACCAGGATGATGAAGGCGACGTCGAAGAAGATGGGCGTCGCGATCACCGACGAGGCGATCAGCAGGGCGGCCCCCACCCGCGCGGGCCCCAGGATCCGGGCGAAGCGCCTGGAGAGGGCGTCCGCGCCCCCGGAGTGCTCGATGATCGCCCCCAGCATCGCCCCGAGGCCGACCAGGAGGGCGACGCTGCCGAGCGTTCCGCCCAGGCCCTCGACGATGGTGGGGATGATCTCGGCGAAGGGCATGCCGGTGGCCAGGGCGGTTCCGACGCTGACCAGGATCAGGGCGACGAAGGCCGGCACCTGGAACCGGATGATGAGCAGGAGCAGGAGGGCGATCGACCCGAGAGCGATCAGTGTCAGCACAAGAGCATCCATAGGTGGATCCCCTCTCGTGTATCGGTGGGGCCCGCACGTTCACGGCCGGGTGTTTCCGGGCATGACGAGTGACCCCTACGGGCTTGGTGGTTCCGCCGACCGGCTTCCTCGGGCCTCGGAGCCGTGGTGCGGCAGGGGCGCGACGCGGCGGCGGTCCGGCTCGCGTGCGCGGTGCGCGGTGTCAGTCGCGGTAGACCTGGATGACCTGGGAGTCGTCCCGGTCGAGGAGCCCGGTGGCGGCGGCCTGCTCGTAGGCGGCGCGCGCGGCACGGGCCAGGGGCGCGGAGAAGCCGACGGCGTCGGCGGTGTCGGTGACGAGAGTGGAGTCCTTGACGAAGATCCCGATGGTGCTGGTGACCTCCTCGGCGGCCTCCGGGAGCATGCGCGGTCCGCGGTCCCCCAGCATCCAGGACGCCCCTGCGCCGCCGCCCACGGCCTCCAGGACCTCCGCGGGGTCCAGGTCCAGCTTCTCGGCCAGCGCGAGCGCCTCGGCGGCGGCCACGATGTGCACCGAGCACAGGAGCTGGTTGACCACCTTGTAGGACTGTCCCCTGCCCACCTCGGCGCCGCAGTCGCGCACGGTGCCCATGGCGGAGAGGACGTCGGAGCAGTCGGCGAGCGCGGCCGGGTCGCCGGAGGCGAAGAGGGTCAGGGCGCCGCGTCTGGCGCCGGCCACGCCGCCGGTCACCGGCACGTCCACCAGGCGGACCCCGACCTCCTGGGCCCTGCGCGCGGCCTCGCGGACCGGGCCCGGGCCGACGGTGCTCATCACCGCGAGCACGGCTCCGGGGCGCATGGAGTCGAGCGCGGCGCCGGGTGCGGACACCGCCTGGTGCAGCTGTTCGGGGGTGGCGACCATGACGAGGACGGTGTCGGCCTCCTCGATCCCGGTGAGGTCGGCCCGGGCGGGTACGCCGAGTTCGGCGGCGGCCTCACGCCGGCGGGGCGAGGGGTCCACCCCGAGCACGGTGTGGCCCGCGCGGGCGATCCGCTCGGCCATGGGGAGGCCGATGGCGCCGATACCGACGAACATGACAGTCGATTTCGGGCATGGCTGTGGAGCCTGTGTCGCGTTCATATGTCTTCCTTCTCCCCCTCGGGGTGGGGATCACGCGGTCCCGGAGCTCGGGACCGCCCCCGGCGGGGCACGGATCGGGGTCCGGGTACGCGGGGTCCCGGTGGGTGGGATTGCGGTGAGTCTGGTGGGGTCTAGTGCTCGTCCGTCATGGCGGGGCTCTCGGTGATCCGGCGCCACAGGCTGAAGTGCTCGACCATGGCGGCCGCGGCGGCGCTGCGGTCGTGCGCTTCGATCGCGTCGACGATGGGCGTGTGGATGGTGTCGGTCCTGCGGGGCTCGTCGGAGCCCTCCGGCAGCGCTGCTGCCTCGACGCTCAGCGCCCGGGCCCGCTTCTTGGCCAGGACGTCCTGGAGGGCGAGGCTGATGCCGTCCACGAAGAGTTCGATGACCGGGTTGTCCGCGATGGTGAACAGCCGTTTGTGGAAGGCGTAGTCTGCCTCGTGCCCGGCCTGGGCGTCCCCCGCGGCGGTCGCGCGGACCATGTCGTCGATGTGTCCGCGCAGGGCGGCGACGTCGTGGTGGTCGGCCCGGTCCGCCGCCTCCTGGACCACGGAGATCTCCATCATCTCCCGGGCCCGTTCGACGCTGGCGTGGTCGACGTGGCCGAACTTCGACATCAGGTCGAAGAGCAGCCGCACGAACGAGGCGTCGGGCTTGGTGACGTAGGTCCCCGCCCCCTGGGTGCGCCGGACCATGCCGAGCACCTCCAGGCTCCCCAGGTTCTCCCGCACGGTGGCGCGGCTGTTCCCGAGGCGCTCGGCGAGCGCGCGCTCGGTCATGATCCGTGACTCCGGACCCAGGACCCGCGCCTCTTGGGCGAGGGCGTCGACGAGCGCGTCGAAGTTGCTGTCCATGACACCTTCCATTGGCCTGACCAATGTGACTGAGGCTACAAGGAGGCGATCGAGGAGGTCAAGGGATTGGTCAGGCCAATATTTCGTCCGTGTTGCCCCTGGGTTCCCAGGACGGGGCCGACCGCCGCCCCGACCGCCGACCGCGCGCTCGGCCCGGGGTGCGGCGAGGACGGCGAGGGAGCCGATGCGACCCGTCCGGCCCGCCGGGGCCGGACGGGCTCCCCCGGCACCCCCTGGCTCACAGCTGCAGCCTCGCCCCGGTGCGGCGGGCAGCGGCGACGCACAGGGCCAGGGTCCAGAGCAGTCCGCCGAGCAGGACGGCGACGGGCGGCAGCTCGGGGACGGGGAGGCCCGGGAGCGCGAACAGCCCCCACCCCGGCGGAACCGCCAGAAGCACCCACGTCACCGGGGCGGGCAGGGTCCAGGCGAGGACGGGCAGGAGCACCGACAGCGCGGCGACGGCCTTGACGAGGACCAGCGCCTCCACCTTGTTCGACGCCGTCGACGTGACGGTCAGCACGAGGAGGGGCGCGGCAGCGGCCGCGACGGCGACCGAGACCACGAGCCCCGCCGACAGGGGCGGGGCGAGCCCGGAGAGGGGGACCGCGGCCGCGAGCCCGACCAGGGACAGCAGCCATGCGAGACCCGAACGGTAGCCGACGTACCAGTACAGCGGCAGGGGGGACGCGCGCAGCACCAGCAGTGTGCGGTCGTCGACGTCCTCCATGAGCCGGAGGGCGACGACCGACCCCGCGATCAGGGGGACGTGCAACAGGATCAGAGCGGCGAACACCACCGGCGCGACCGACGCGAGGTCGAACCCGTAGGAGTCGCGCACGAAGGCCGACACCGGCGGGTGGCCCACACGGATGAGCAGCGCCAGGAGCGCCGGTGCGAACAGGACGACGGGGAGGAGGGGGTCGCCCCGCCCGGCCGACAGGTCGAAGCGCACACAGGAGAGCAGCTGCGAGCGCCTCCGGGCCCGTCCGGAAAACGCGGCGCCCACCCCGGCGGCGCCGGGACCGGTCCGCGCACCGGGTTCGGGACCGCGCCGGAACACCGGGCGCCCCCGGGGCGCCCCGATCGGCGGGTTCATCCCCCGGGCGGCCCACGCACAGGCCCCGACCGCCCCCGCCGTGCCCCACACCAGCGCCCACGGCGCCGAGGGGTACGCGGGCGCCCCACCCGCCGTACCCACGCGGAGCAGCTCCGCCGCGGCCGTACTGGGCACCAGGAAGAGCGCCGGGGTGCGAACCGCCTCCGACAGGTGCAGGACCGGCGCCACGATCAGCGGCACGACCCCGGGAACGACGCGGAGGAAGGCCCCGGGGAGGGTCGCGGCCCCGCTCCCCAGGGCCAGGCACGTCCCCACCAGGAGTACCGACGTCATCGCGACGCCGCCGGCGATCGCCGCGAACGCGCCGGGGCCGACCGGGACGCCGGAGGCCACGGTCATGGGGACCGCCATCGCCACAGCCAGGACGGTCAGCACCGTGACGCGTGCCGCGACCGTCTCCCACGGGCGGAGCGGCGTCACCCCTCGGACCGTGTCCGTCCTCTCGACGCGTTCGAACAGGGCCAGAGCCACCGCGATGAGGGCGCCGAAGCCTGCCGTGTCCACGACGAGGAGCAGCGGGAGCAGCCTCTGGGCCCCCGACGGGGGAAGCGCGAGAAGGGCGAGGGACCACAGGAGCGCGAGCCCGACCGCGAGCCCGACGACGCCGTACCGCCACGCGATCGCGGTCTCTGCCCGTGTCGCGGCCAGCAGACGGCGCGCCGTGGGGCTCCCGTGGCGGTTCGACGCCGCCCGCGCCCGCGGGGCGGTCACAGCCGGACCTTGGTGACCTGCGTGAAGACCTCGCCCAGGGTGGCTTCGCGGCTGTGAAGGGTGGCCAGGGCGCCCGCCCGGAGCAGTTCCACCAGCTCCTCCACATCGTCACCGGAACCGTCGAACACGCGTCGCCGGACATGGCCGTCCCGGCGGTACTCCGCGACCAGGCCGGACCTCCCGTGGCGGTGTTTGAACGCCGCCGGCGTGTCCACCGCGACGATCCGACCCCCGACCACGAACGCGAGCCTGTCGCACAGCTCCTCCGCGGTGGGCATGTCGTGGGTGGTGAGGAAGACCGCGGCGCCGCGGGCGGCTTCGGCGCGGATGACGTCGCGCATGCGGGCGGCGCGTACGGGGTCCTGCCCGGAGGTGGGTTCGTCGAGGAAGAGGATCTCGGGGCGGTTGATCAGCGCGCGGGCCAGGTTCAGACGCATCCGCATGCCCTTGGAGAGGGTGGTGACCCGCTGGTCCGCGGCGTCGGAGAGGTCGAGCCGGTCGAGAAGGCGGCCGGGATCGGCGGTCGGCCCCTGGTAGAACGAGGCGAACGCGGCCAGGTTCTCCCGTGCCGTCATCCGGCCGAACGCGGCGGGCAGCTCGAAGCCCACGCCGATCCGCTCGTGGTAGTCGCGCCCCCAGTCCCCCAGCGGGCGGCCCAGGACGCGGACGCTGCCCCGGTAGCGGCGCAACAGGCCGGTCAGCACGTTCTGCACGGTGGACTTGCCCGCGCCCGAGGGGCCGAGGAACCCGAACACCTCGCCGGCGGACACGGTGAAGTCCATCCCGGCGACAGCCTCCGTCCTCGCGCCGCGGTAGCGCACGGTCAGGTCCGTGACCTGGACGGCATCGCCGGTCACGGCCTGCCCTCCCGCCGGACGCCTGCACTGTCCAGGGTTCCCAGGGCCTCGTCGATGAGGGCGGGGAGGTCTGCTGTGCCGTCGCTCTCCGCCCACGCGGTCACGGCGGTCGCGAGCGCGGCGGTGCAGGCCGCGGCGGCGACACGGACGGGCAGGGGCGGGTCGTCGGCGTCGTCGTCCGGGGAGAGCAGTCCCCGCTCGAAGGCGGTCTGCGAGGCGCGCATGCTGTCGGCCATCCGGTGCCGCAGCGCGGGCGTGTCCAGGATGAGGCGGGTGCGCAGCAGCAGGCCGTCCCTCTCCGCCCCGTGCACGTGGGCGGCGGCGCCCGTGAAGGCGTTCCGAATGCGGGTGATCGGAGGCTCGCTTGCAGGACGGTCCCGCACGAGCTGTTCCAGCAGCGGGTCGTACTCGTCCCGCAGGACCACGTCCTCCTTGGTCGGGAAGTGCCGGAAGAACGTCATGTGCGAGACCCCCGCCTCGGCCGCGATCCGGGCCACGGTGGTCCTCTCGTACCCGTGTTCCAGGAACAGCCGGTAGGCCGCGGCCCTGAGGGAGTCGCGTGTGCGCACTCCCCTGTCGTGGTTCGCGCTCTTTCCCATAGTGACAAACTAACATGTTATTTACTAACGGCAACCTGCCGCCGAACCCGTGGGCGCGGGCGCCGGCACCGGCCTCCCCTGCCAGGTCTCGACGTCCTGGCAAGGCGGTGTGGCGCCGGGCTGTGCGCGGTGTCCTTCCCGGGACGGCGGCAACCGGAGGGTGCACAGGGGCGTCCAACGTGGAAACCCCCCGCGCCGAGGAGAGTTCCGTGTCCCCTGTCCAGATCATCCGCACGGCGGCCTTCGCCCTGATCGCCGGGGGCGTGGCTCTCGGGCTGGTTCCCGGCGGACCGTGCGGCGCGGGCTGGTGGCCCCTGGTCGACATGGACGCCTCCTTCGGCTGGTTCGCCTACGAGGAGGTGTCCCGCCCCGCGATAGGGGCCGGCCTGTGCGGAACGACCATGGCCCCGGTGGGGTCGTGGGCGATCGCGCTGATCGTGGTCGGGGCGACCCTGCTGCTGGGGGCGTGGATCAACACCCCCTACGGGCCGCAGGGCGAGCCGGAGGAGAGCGGCCACCAGCCGCCCGATGCGACCCCGTCATGAGGTGGTCGCGACCGGCCGGCGGAGGTCGCGCTCCTCGGGGCCGGTCGCGGCACGCAGGCCCGGGAGCTCACGGCGCCCCCTCGTCTCTCACCGGGTGGGGCCCAGGTGCGGGAAGCTGGCGGCGGTCAGGAACCGTCCGTCCTTGCGCTCCACCGTGAGTTCGCCGCCCTCGCCGGCCACGCGCTCGCGCAGGGTCGCGAGCCCGCCGAGCCCGGTGGGCGGGCCCTCCTGCGCGCCGTCGTTGACGATGGAGATGCCGGTCCCGGAGAGGGTGATCCACACCTGCCCGGCCTGGGCGTGCCGCAGGATGTTGGTGGTCGTCTCCCGCAGGACCTGGCCGAGCATCTCGCCCGCGCGGGCCTGGACCCCGCCCTCGCGGCGCACCTGGACGCGGATGCCGGCGGCCTCGAAGAGGTTCTTGGCGTTCTCCAGCTCCGCCGACAGGTTGAGCCGCCGCTGCGCGTGGGCGAGCGCCTTGGTCTGGGCGATGGTGTCGCCGACCAGGGCGTGGATCTCGCCGAGCTCCTGCTCCGCGCGGTCGGTGTCGGTGCGCACCAGCCGGCGGGCCAGCGCGGTCTTGAGCTTGACCACGTGCAGCGTGTGGCCCTGGATGTCGTGCAGGTCGCTGGCGAAGCGCATCCGCTCCCGGGCCACGGCCAGCTCGGCCTCGCGCTCCCTCGACTCCTCCAGCTCCGTGATCAGACCGGAGACCAGGTGGTTGAGGAACACGAGGGTGACCCCCACCACGGCGACGCTGGTGGAGTGGACGACGTGGTCGAGAAGAACGTTGAGGGCGCCACCGGGTGACGTCACCATCCGCGCCACGACCACCGCGACGACGAAGGCGCCCAGCGCCACTGCCGCCGCGACCCGGCGCGGGCGCGGCAGCTGGAAGAGGACGACGGTGCCCACGACGGAGATGCCGAAGGACGCGGACGCGTCGTCCAGGACCAGCACACCGACGAGCCACACGGCCGAGGCCGCGACCAGGCAGAGGAGCGGGACCCGGGAGGAAAGGCTCCCGCTCCACCCCCGGGACGCCAGCACGGCAGCCGCCACCCCCACGCCCAGGACGACGGCGTGCACCGGGTTCTCGGCGTTGATCGAGATCAGGAGCGCCCCGATGGCGCAGAGCGACGCGAACACGATGTTGAGATTGAGCATGCGCAGCTGCCCCTGCGTCGCCTCGGTGCGCTCGGACCTCATATGAGCCCTTCCGGGATCGGACGGTGGAGTCCGTCCCAGTATTCTTCCGGCTCCGCGTCGCCGCCAGTGACACTGCGTCATGCCTTCGCCCGGAGCCGGTCACGGGGCACTGCCCCGCCGACCGGCCTTCTCCTCCCGGTCGGAGCCGTCCTCACGACGGTGGCGGCGACCCGGTCCGCGCGCGCTGCGGCGCCGGCAATGCCGCAGCCAGGACTGCTCGGAGAACGAGCGGTGACAGGGACGGGGTGAGGTGGTGTGGTGATTCCAAAATGCGTACCTGTACGTCGTAGATCAAGTCCATGCGCCGGACACCGCTGACGGCGGCCCCCGGTAGGGCGCGCGGTCAGGACGGCTTCGCCCTCGCAGCCCGGGACGCCGCAGGCGAAGCATCTGCACGGCCGGGCCGCATGCGCGTGGCCGCTGGCGCCCGGTTCTCCGTCAAGTACTGCACCCCGACCGTTCTGTGGCTGTCTGCCCTGATTTGCACGCTGCGTTACACGCCAACAAGGCATCCGGCGAGGGATTCGAGACAGTTGGCCAGGTCAGGACAGCTTCGCGGCGAAAGCTTCCGCCGGGCACACCCACAAGGCCACGATGGGCGATGACCCTGGGTCACAGGGTTCTACCGGCCCCCGGTGTGATGCCGCTCGCTGAGCGGCGCCGGCGGCCGGACCGAAGGAGCGATGGTGAGCAACAACTTCCAGCTCGGCGGCATCCCCCACGGCTTCGCGTTCAACGAGAACGGCTCCCTCATCCACTACCGGCACGTCATCGTGCTTGCCTCCCCCAGCGCCAACCAGGCGGGGGCGTGGGGCGACGTCTGGGTCTCCTTCGCCTCGGACTTCGCCGACGTCAGGGTCCGGCTGGCCGTCCACGACGGCACGAACTGGAGCGTCACGAACGTCGACGTCCCCGCCGGCGGGGGCCGCGTCGCCCAGAAGCTTCGCCCCGGCGCCCAGAAGATCAGTCTGGGCCGGGTCAAGAAGTCGGCCGCCGACTCCGTCGAGGACGCCCCGGTGGGCTGGCTCCTGGAGGTCTTCGGGCCGTGACCGGAGCGGCCCCCGCGGCGACCGCTGGAATTCGCCGACCGTCGCGGGGGCCGGCTCGTGTTCCGAACGCGCTGGTTCAGCCTGTCTCGGAACGGCCCGAGCTGGGCCGCCGGCATCTCCGTGGCCGCGCCCACCGGCATGTTCGTACTCGTCAACACATGTCGCCGCGGCAGGGCGGCCACCGAATGCCAGGTCGGATCGCCCCCGGGCGAGGCGACCGGGATCCGCTCCTCCTGGCCGTGGTACACGTACGGGACCCGGCCCTGGGCGACATGGGCGGCTCAGGTCCGCGTTCTTGTACGACGGACCCCGTTTCCGGGTCAGAGGCGCGTTCCTCCTGAACCGCAGCCCCTCGGGCACGCGCATGCGAGGTCTCGGGCCGACGGGCGGCATGAAGGATCACTTTTCACGGGGTGGCGTGGAACACGGCTTGCCGGTGACCTGTCTCAGGTGCTCCGAAGCGCACCACCGACAGCTGTCCGCACAGGACAGGTGGAGGGGTGAAGAGCTTTTCGTGCGCCCTCGGGGGTGAGCCCGACGTCCTCGCTGTGGCATCTGATCGACCCGGGGTCGACCTGAAGGCTATTCCTTCGCTGATACAGCCTTTCCACGCCACCTCGGGAATACCAGCGGGTTTTCCCGGAGGGCCGATCCTCGGATACTCTGCCGCTGCACGGGGGCTCCGGGAAGCTCGGGAAAGCAAGTGGCCGCACCGTCGCCGTCCACACGAAACCACCCGACGAACCTTCCAAGAACAGGAAAAGCCCCGACCAGGCCGAACACCAGTCGGGGCGTGTGTGAGGGTTCCCGCTCCCCCTACCACTAGTGCGATGACCGGAAGGTTCACAGACCCCGTGCTATCTGCCGTGATCTTGTACTTATAGCGAGTCTCGCCGTCCAACCTCGCTATAAGTACAAGATCATCGAGGTCTGGACCCCTCGCGTCACACCGGCAACGTTTTCGTCCAGTCCACTAGAGAAATCGCCAGACCGACAGCAGATCCATTTTCGTGCCATTCTCCTCTGGTGGACTCTCCCCTGCCGTAGTAAGGAAGTCAGCGGTGTGGCGGAACGGGACCGCGGCGAGGCCGACGGCCCGTGCATTGCGTGTGGTGAAGAAAAGGCGTCCCCGCTGGGGACGTCAACCAGGGGGTGCCCCAGAATGACTGACGTGAAAGCCCCCCGCGTCGAGGAGAGTTCCGTGTCCCCTGTCCAGATCATCCGCACAGTGGCCTTCGCCCTGATCGCCGGGGGCGCGGCTCTCGGGTTGGTTCCCGGCGGACCGTGCGGCGCGGGCTGGTGGCCCCTGGTCAGTGTGAACGCCTCCTTCGGGTGGATCGGTTACGGGGACGCGCCCAGCATGGGGATGGGGACCACCGTGTGCGGGACGGCCATGGCCCCGGTGGGGTCGTGGGCGATCGCGTTGGTCGTGGTCGGGGCGGCCCTGCTACTGGGGGTGCGGCGCAGCACCCGGCACGGGTCGAAGGCCGAACCGGAGAAGTAAAAGCCGCGCCTGGCCCGGCATTTCCCCTCACCGCCCCCGTACTGCGAGGCGTGGGGCCGACGCGAACAGGCGACGCCTCGCAGACGAGCCGTGTGCACTCGCCCACGAGGCGGTTCCTCACCGGAGCGAGGTGTCACCCATCCCCCTGCCCCGGCACCGCCCCCGCGTCCGGGTGGGCGGCCCGGACGCGGGTGGCGGGTCAGGGCCGGGCGGCGACGGCCTCGACCTCGAACAGCACGTCGGGGGCGGCCAGGCCCGCAACGCCGATGAGGGTCTGCGCGGGCGGCTCCGTGCCCCAGCCCTCCCGCACAGCCGCGGTGATCGGTCCGAGCTTGCTGACGTCGTGGTCCACCACGTACGTCCTGAGCTGGACGACGTGGCGGAGGCCGAGCCCGTGGGCGGCGAGCGCGACGCCGATGTTGTGGAACGTCTGCTTCACCTGGTCGGCGAAGTCGGCCGAGACGACCGCGCCGTCCGGGCCCGCCCCGTACTGGCCCGCGACGAGCACCAGTTCCGTGCCCGCGGGAACGGTGGCGGTGTGGCTGTAGCCGAACGGGACCGGGTCGTGCAGGCCGTCCGGGTTGACGATGGCGTGTGCCATGGGAATCCCCTCTCGTATGGCGATGGGGAAAGCCTCGCAACAAATCACGACATCCTGTGTCATGTATTCCCGTAGGGTTTTCGTATGCGCGCCGACAGACTGGTATCGCTCGTCCTGCTGCTGCGCCGGCACGGTCGGCTGTCCGCGACCGCGCTGGCCCGCGAGCTGGAGGTGTCCACCCGCACCGTGCTGCGCGACATCGACGCGCTCTCCGCGGCCGGCGTCCCGGTGTACGCCGAACGCGGTCGGCACGGCGGCTTCGCGCTGCTACCGGGTTTCCGGACCGAGCTCACCGGCCTGAGCCACGACGAGGCGCTCGCCCTGCTGATCGCCGGATCGCGGCGCGGCGCGCAGGCCTTCGGCCTCGGCTCGGCACTCGCCTCGGCCGTGCTCAAGGTGGTCGACGCGCTGCCCGAGAAGGATCGGACCACCGCGGCCGACGCGGCCCGGCGCCTGCTCGTCGACCCGGGCACCGACCTCCTCGCGCGGCGCCTGGAGACCGAGGAGGTGCCCGACACCGTGGTGTCCGAGATCCGGCGCGCGGTGTTCGCCGGGCACAGGCTGCGCATCCACTACGCGGCTGCGGACCGGGAGCCGGCGTGGCGGACGGTGGACCCGATCGGCCTGGTCACCGTACGCGACCAGGGCTATCTGCTGGCCACGAGGTCCGGAGCCGACCGCACCTACCGGCTCTCCCGGGTCCTGGCCGCCGAGGAGCTCGACGAACCGGCGCGGCGACCGGAGCGGGTCGACCTGGACCTGGCCTGGCAGGAGCGCAGCACGCGGCTCCGCACCGGGGGCGACCAGGTCACCGTGCTGGTGCGGGTGGACCCGGCGCGACGGGAGGAGCTGGTGGGCACCGCGCTGGCCGTCCTCTCCGAAGAAGCCGACGCGGACGACCGGCTGCGGCTGGAGGTCGCCTTCCAGGATGCGAGGCACGCCGAATGGGCGCTGTGGCAGCTCGCGACGGACGCGGAGGCCCTGGCACCGCAGTGGTTGCGCACCTCTCTGCGGGACCGCGCCGCCGCGATCGCCGCCTGCTACGGGGAGTTTCCCTGAGGGCTGTCGCCCTCCCGACGCTGCCCGGCAGGTGTGCGGCGCGGAAGGACACGGCTCCCGAGGAGCGCAGGAGGTGCCAGGGCTTCGGCCCCGGCGGTGTGTCGCGCGCCGGGGTGGCCTGAACCCGCTGAACACGAGAACAGCGCCCCGTCACCAGCTATGACGGGGCGCTGTTCTTCGCGTGCGAGGGGGCGCTACAGGCCGCGAACCGCGTTCACCAGGGCTGCCCACTCGCCGCCGGTGAACTCCAGGTACCCCGCGGCGCGGTTCTGGGTGTCGCGGACGTCAGCGCCGCCGGTGTGCTCCCGAGCTTCGACGCAGTTTCCTCCGTTAGCGCTGTAGCTGCTCTTGTGCCACTTGTCGCCGGGGGTGGGGACGGTCGGGGCTCCGCCTCCGGGGACTACCGTCATATCGGCCTCCTCAGGCTTCTGACAGCACATGGAGGCGAGGCTACCGGCCCATGAAGCGTCGTAGGCGGTCCATCGACCGCACCGAGAGCACGGTCCACAGGAACCGATGAGTGCATGCGGCCCCGCCGTGCCTCTTGCCTCTCGGGTCAACCATCAGGTCGGCCTCATCCAGACTTCGGGCATCGTCCGATGGGAGGCTACAGGGGCAGGTTCACGTCCACGGCTTCCGATAAAGCGGGGCTTTGCTCCTGGAGATGCATCCTGCCCCGGGGTAGCTTGAACCCGCTGAACACAAAACCGGTCCCGCCCACTACTCCTGGGCGGGACCGGTTCGTGCTGTTCCCCTACCGGCCTCGGACCGCCGCCAGCAGGGCGGTCCACTCGGAAGCCCCAGCCGACAAGTGGCCCGACTCCCGGTTCTGCGTGTCACGCACGAGGACGCTCTTCCCCTCAGCGACCTCGACACAGCTTCCGTTGGCCGCGCTGTAGCTGCTCTTGTGCCACTCGGGCTCACGCTGTGTACTCATCGAGTTCTTCCTTGACCTTCCTGATGAAGTCGGCTGTCTGGCCCGGCGACCACGCCTCTGCCTGCACAGAGCTGAAAATCGACAGACAGGCCTGCACCTTGCCACTGTCATCCATCAGAATCTCACCTTGCTGATACTCCGCCGACGCCACCATGGGTTTGTCCGGAAACGAGTACACCCGGAAGGGGCCTGCTCCTCCGGGGTGGCACCCGGGGTTGGGCGGTACGACCTGTAGACGTACTACCCGTTTCTCCATCAATGACAGCACTTCACCGAGCTGATCAGAGAGAATCTTCCGGCTCCCGATGACCCTCGTCACCGCGTTCGCCTCCAGCACCATGTAAATCAGCGGCGGATCTGTCTCCAAGATCGCCTGTCGCCTCATCCGCGACTTGACCATCTCCTCCAGCTCGGCCTCACTGGCGCCGGGAGAGGTGTCCCGGTTCGCTGCGTGGGCATACGCCTCGGTCTGGATGAGGCCAGGGATCATCTGGTTCTGGTACTCACGCAGCTCCGAGATCTTCCGTTCGAGCTGCTCTACCTCCTCGTACCATTCCGGAACCCCAGTTGCGTCATTTGCGGCTTTCCAAGCCCGGTGAACTACACCAGAGCTACCGAGCTCTCGGTCGATATCTCGCGCGCTCTGCTCGCTGAGCCTGCGGGTACCGCACTCCCACGCCGAGACGGTCGAGGGCACGACCGACAGAGCCTTGGCCAGCTGGACTTGCGTGATCTTCGCCTTCTTGCGCGTCTTCTGGATGACGAGGCCAAGACGTATCAGTTCGGGCTTCGGGGGACGGTCCATGACTCTCCATGTACACCGAGGGATCTACCGGGTCGACTCATTCAAGGCGAAGGGTCTTCCCAACTTCACCGAAACCACAAGATCTTGACAGGTCAGTGATGTCTCTAGCGCTCGGACCGGCCGGGTGTTCAAGGTAGAGCCACGGAGAAGCAGCGGATGCCGATGAAAGCGGAGGCGTCCGGCTGAAAGTCCGTTGCAAGCCAAAAGCCCCGGCGACCGTCGCAACCGGTCTCCGAGGCTCAATGCCCCACCCCGAACCACCGAGGTGAGACGAATGCAGCCTACCGGCATCACCACACCGAAACCAGACGTAAACGCCGAGCCCAAAGTGCCCTACCCGCACCGGGTCGGGTTCTCCGAGCCCCACCGGCACGGCATTCTTCTGGGCCACGAGCGCGGCTGTACCGCCCTGGCCGCGTGGGTGCCCACCGTGGTTCCCCGCCGGGCGAGGAAACCGGTCTTCCTGGTGGCCGAAGCGCTCGTGTCGAACGCTCGCAAGCACACCCGTTCGGGGGACCCCGGCGGGACCGTGCGGGTGGTCGTCGACGTCAACCCGTTCCTGGTCGGCGTCGCCGTGACCGACAACGGGCCCCGGGGCGACACCGTCATCCCCTATCCGCGTCTGGGTGATCCCCGCCAGGCCCCGCTTCCGGGCCTGCACCTGGTGGACCACCTGGCCGTGTACTGGGAATGGAGCTGGGCGTGGAAGGGCGCCGGGGCGGGGCCGCTGACGGTGCGTGCGGTGGTCGAGAACCCGTGAGGTGGCATCCCGGGCACGACCGCGAGGAGCGTGACCTGGCCGCCGCGCTGGCCCGGCATCACGCCCCGTACTGGGTGGTGATGTGGTCCTACTCCCTGCGCGTGTGGGTGGCGTTCTACACCGGCCCCGCGCGGGTAGCCCCGCTGAGGTACGCGGACCCCGACCGGCTCTCCCGGCAGATGCGGCACGTGGTGCGCACCGTCGCGGCGGGCCGCTCCCCCTGAGAACCCCCTCCGGGCGGCACCGGTCCGCCCGGGGGTTCCCCGCCCGGTGAAACACCACCACCGGGCTGCGGGGCCGCCGCCATCAGGGGGCCGGCGGCGCCCCCCCCCCAAACCCCGGGCGGGGGCCCCGACCCCGGCCGGG
>NZ_JBSHDN010000138.1:0-17835 GCF_053616335.1 Nocardiopsis sp. NPDC055824 | reverse complement strand
ACCCGGGCCCGCGCCGTCCGCCGCGGGCGGGCCCCGGAAAGGACGGACGCCGGCCCCGCGGTGCGGGAGCCGGCGTCCTGGAGCGGTGGACACGGGTCCCGCCCGGGGGCGCCGCGCCCGCTACCGCACCGTGACGAAGTCCTCCGGGTCGCGCGGCGGGCGGTCCCGCGGGGGCTCGGACGCGTGCCCCACGGCCACCGACCCCATCGGCTGCCAGTCCCGGGGCACGTCCAGCACCTCGCGCACCACGTCCGCGCAGAACATGGTCGAGGAGATCCAGGCCGAGCCCAGCCCCTCCATGGCCAGCCCCACCAGCAGGCTCTGCACCCCGGCGCCCATCGCCACCTGGAACATCGACCGCTCGGCGTCCGCCCGGCGCGCGTCGGGGTAGGGGTGCGCGCCGTCGGCCACCAGGAAGGGCACCACCAGGTACGGCGCACCGCGCAGCACGTCGCCGCGCCGCGTCCGCCGGGCGATCTGCTCCTCGGTGAAACCGTCGCCGCGCAGGTCGGCCACCCACGCCTGCAGCATGGCGTCGAGCAGCTTCTTCCTCGTCTGCGCCGACTCCACCAGCACGAACCGCCACGGGGTCGTGTGGTGGGGCGCGGGGGCCGTCACCGCCGTGGCCACCGCGCGCCGCACGGCGGCGGGGTCCACGGGCTCGTCGGTGAACGAGCGCACCGTCCGCCGGGCCGGGACCACGTCCCGCGACCCGTACCGGAAGAGGTCGTCGTCGGCGGCGCGGACCAGCGCGGCCGCACCCGGCCCGTCCTCCTCGGTGACCAGCGCGCCCAGGCCGGTGACGACCGCGACCGGGACACCGCTCGTCTTGCCCTTGACCAGTTCGCCCGCCGCGGCGATCTCGTCGGCGACCGCGTTGACGGTCGCCTCCATCAGGTTGCCGTGGGTGTCCTCGGTGCCGCGCAGGTCCTGGACGGCCGGGAGCCCGGCCGCGCCGATGGCGACGTCGGTCTGGCCGACCCGCCACGGGCGCCCGAAGGTGTCGGAGACGATCACGCCCACGTTCACACCCCGGCGCGCGCGCAGACCGGCGCGGATCGCCCGGGCGGAGGCGTCGGAGTCCTCGGGCAGCAGAAGGACGGTGCCGGGCTCGACGTTGGAGGCGTCCACCCCGGCCGCGGCCATGACCAGGCCCTGCCGCGTCTGCACGATCCGGGTGCGGCCCGCGCGGGCGACCACCCGAACGGTCTCGGCGTCCACGGCCTCGTCCCGGCCCATCCGCCGGGAGCGCCCCTCGGCCTTGCTGACCACCTTGGAGGTGACCACGACGATGTCGCCGTCGGCCAGGGGGGTCCCGGAGGCCTCCGCCGCCTCGGCGACCAGGGCGGCCAGGTCGTCGCCCTCGCGCACCTCGGGGATGCCGCCGAGGCCGCGTACCCGCAGTTCGGCGCTCAACCCCCGGTCCCCCCGTCCGCGGCGCCGCGCCCCGCCAGCTCCACGGCCAGGTCGACCGCGGCCCGGGCGATGGCCTCGGTGGCGGCGGGATCGCTCATGTACAGGGGGCGCGAGCGCACCTCCACGCCCTCGACCACGGTGCCGGCGTCGGCGTCGTCCACCAGCCAGCCGTCCAGGAGGTCGGGGCCCAGGTGCTCGGCGACCGCGCCCGCGCCGGTCTCCACACCGATAGCGGTCAGGCAGGCGTCGGCCATGCCGCGCACCGGCGCCCCGCCGATGATGGGGGAGACGCCCACGACGGTCTTGCCGACCATGGCCTCGCGGATGCCGGGCACGTTGAGGATCGACCCGACGCTGACCACGGGGTTGGACGGGGGGATGATGACGGCGTCGGCCTCGGCGACGGCGGCCAGCACGCCGGGGGCGGGCCCGGCCGCGTCGGCGCCGACGCTGATGATCTGCTCGGCGGGCAGGGCGGCCCGGTGCCTGATCCACCACTCCTGGAAGTGGATCGCCCGGCGCCCGCCGCCGTCGTCGACGACCACGTGCGTCTCGACCTGGTCGTCGGTCATGGGGATCAGGCGTACGCCCGGCCGCCAGCGGTCGCAGAGCGCCTCGGTGATCGCGGAGAGGGGGTACCCGGCCGCGATCATCTGGGCGCGTACGATGTGGGTGGCGGTGTCCCGGTCGCCCAGGCCGAACCAGGTGGGCTTCATCCCGTAGGCGGCGAGCTCCTCCTTGACGGTGAAGGTCTCGTCGGCCCTGCCCCAGCCCTGTTCCTCGTCGATCCCCCCGCCGAGGGTGTACATCACGGTGTCCAGGTCCGGACAGATCCTCAGACCGAAGAGGGTGATGTCGTCACCGGTGTTCCCGATGACGGTGATGGTGTTGACCGTGGTCTGCTCGTCGGTGGCCGGTGCGCCGATTCCGAGCGCGGCCTTGAGGCCGCGGAGGAAACGCGCACCGCCGATACCGCCGGCCGGTACGACTATCCGCATGCGTCCAAGTCTGGCAGGCTGGGGGCGTGTATGGGTCGTCTGCCCCGCCGTGGGCTCGCGCCCCTCGTGTGACCGTTCCGGTACCGGGAGTCCGTGAACCCCGGGGCGAAGGTCGCCGTCTCACCCCTTCGGCCCGCTCCGGTGTCCCCCCGCACCTCCACCTGGACGCGGCCGATTCACCCGACAGTCCGACGATATGCCAAGCTTCCACCGACGCGACGGCGAAGAAGCAGCAGAGGGGAACCTCTCTTGAACAACGAAACACTAGAACGCCTGCGCCTTCCCGGGGCCTGGGTCCTGGTCGGCGCGGTGGGAGCGTCCATGCTCTCGGGCCTCATCCGACTGATCGCGGGCTCCGTCTTCCCGGGCACCTTCATCGGCGCGATGGGCGGGGCGAGCGGGTCGTTCTTCGGCCTCCACGTCCCGCTGCTGCTGGCCGCCGCGGCCGCACTCGTGCTGACGAGCGAGCGCACGCGCCAGGCGGCGTCGCCGATCGTGCTCATCGGCATGATCATGAGCGCGGTCGGCCTGCTGTTCGCCGCGGTCAACCTCATCACCGAGTTCGTCGGCGCGGCCGACGCAGGGAACATCGGCCTGGGCTTCGCGGGCTTCGTGTCCACGCTCGGCTCCGCCGCGGTGCTCGGCATCGTCGGCTTCGCCCTGCTCAAGGTCTTCGGGGACCCGACGCTGGTGCCCCGGCCCGCACCGCAGCAGCAGTACCAGTACCCGCCGCAGCAGTACCCGCCCGCGACCGGCGCGCAGCAGTCCTTCGCGCAGCCCGCGTACCCGGTGCAGGACGCGGGCTTCCCGGCCGCGGCCGACCCCGCGCAGACCGGGTCCGGGATCCAGCAGGGGTACGACGCCTCGCAGCAGTACGGTCAGCAGTACGCGGCCGACGCCGCCCAGCAGCAGTACGGGACGGGTGCTCAGCAGGGCTACGCCCAGTACGGCCAGCAGGCCGACGCCTCCGGGCAGCAGCAGGCCTACGACGCTTCCCAGCAGTACGGTCAGCAGTACGCGGCCGACGCCGCCCAGCAGCAGTACGGAACCGGCGCGCAGCAGGGCTACGCCCAGCAGGGGTACGACGCCTCGCAGCAGTACGGCCAGCAGGCGGACGCCTCCGGGCAGCAGCAGGCCTACGACGCCTCGCAGCAGTACGGTCAGCAGTACGCGGCCGACGCCGCCCAGCAGCAGTACGGGACCGGCGCGCAGCAGGGCTACGCCCAGCAGGGGTACGACGCCTCGCAGCAGTACGGCCAGCAGGCCGACGCCGCCGCCCAGCAGGCCGAGTACGGCCAGGCCTACGACCCGGCCCAGTACGCCCCGCAGAGCACCGAGCAGATGCCCGTCGTCGGCGAGCAGGCCGCCCAGGACGCCATCCAGTACGGCTGGTACCAGGGCGCCGACCAGGGCCGGCCCGCGCAGGACGCCCAGTCCGAGGGTAAAGTTGATCCATTCTTTAACTCGGGCGAGAACAACGGTACGGACGCGTCCGGACAGGGCGGCGGATCGTACGGAGGCCAGTACGGCTCCGGCGCCGGATACGGCTCTGACCAGCAAGGACAGGGCGGTACCGGTGGCCAGCAGGGCTGGTACGGCAGCGAGGACAAGCGCTGATCCCCGATCGGGGCTCCACGCACTCCACCGCCCTGGAAGGCCGTGAATTGCGTGGTAATCCACAGAACGGACATCTCCGAGTCGCCGTTGGCGGTTCGTTACATGATATTCAGTGGATTACCACGCAGGGCGCTTGACTCGAAGCAAGCGGCGCGCGTGTAATTTCAAGGTGGGATTCCACCCGGCCCGGGGGACGAAAATGGGTCGGGGACATCTATGGGGGGCAACAGGAGGTGCGCATGAGCGAGGTCATCCCGCTGGCGCACGGCTCGGACGAAGATCTGGGCTGGCAGGAACGTGCCCTGTGCGCGCAGACGGACCCGGAGGCGTTCTTCCCCGAGAAGGGCGGCTCGACACGGGAGGCCAAGAAGGTCTGCCAGTCGTGCGAGGTACGTGCGGAGTGCCTGGAATACGCGCTGGAGCACGATGAGCGCTTCGGCATCTGGGGGGGACTCTCCGAACGCGAGCGCCGTAGGCTGAAGAAAGCCGCCGGGGGAGATTTCGATTTCCTGGCGGACATGCTCTAGGGCACGCGTCCACGACGCGCGTCCGGGCCACGGGCCCGGGCGCGCGTCTTTCGTGTTCCCGGCCGTTCCGGGCGACCGGGTGACGATTGCCGCGCACACCCCCGGGTAGTGAATAAGCCGATATGGCGGTCCGGGGCGGGGCGAGACGAATAGACCCGTAATGGCGCCGGGTGGCGTATCGTGATGTCCCGCGCGCGCGAGCCGCCCCCGGCGCACCCACGCGCCCGCCGGCCCCACGGCCGGACCCACGCGGACCCGAACGGGGTCCTGCCCCCTTCTCCCGGAGAGATCCCACCACAGCCGTGCTCGACCCCGATTCCGACCGACACGTCGTCACCGCGGTCATCGTGTCCCACGACGGCGCCCGCTGGCTGCCCGAGACGCTGTCGGCCCTGCGCGCCCAGTCCCGCCCCGTCCAGCGCGTCGTGGCCGCCGACACCGGCAGCGCGGACGGCAGCGCCGACATCCTCGGTGAGCACCTGCCGTCCGGCGCGGTCGTCGACCTGCCCGCGCGCACCGGGTACGGCGACGCCGTCCGTGCCGCACTGGAGCTGCCCCGCGCGAGCACCGCCGTGCGCGGGGCCGACGAGGACGCCACGGAGTGGATCTGGCTCGTCCACGACGACCTCACCCCGGAGGAGGACACCCTCGCGCACCTGCTGGCCGCCGCCGACCGGGACCCGCGCGCCGCCGTCCTCGGGCCCAAGCTCCGCGACTGGTTCGACCGCCGCCTCCTCGTGGAGGTCGGCGTCACCATCGACGGGGCCGGCCGCCGCGAGACAGGCCTCGAACAGCGCGAGTTCGACCACGGGCAGCACGACGGCAACCGCCAGGTCCTCGCCGTCTCCAGCGCGGGCATGCTCATCCGCCGCGACGTGTGGGACCGGCTCGGGGGCTTCGACCCGGCGCTCCCCCTGTTCCGCGACGACATCGACTTCTGCTGGAGGGTGGGCGGGGCCGGACTGCGCGCCCTGCTCGTCACGGACGCGGTGGCCTACCACGCCGAGGCCTCCGCGCGCAGGCGCAGACCCATCACCGCCACACGCAACCACCCGCGCAGGGTGGACCGCCGCCACGCGGTCTTCGTCCTCCTGGCCAACCTGCCCTTCGGCGGCATGGTGGGCGCCCTGGTCCGCAACTCCGTGGCGTCGCTGCTGCGCGTCGTGACCTACCTGCTCATCAAGCAGCCCGCCAACGCGCTGGACGAGGCCGCGGCGATCACACTGGTGTACGTGCGGCCCCTCCAGCTCGCGCGGGCCCGCTTCCGGCGCCGCCGCGACCGCCGCCGCACCTACAGCGCCATCCGCCCGTTCCTCGCGCACGGGGTGGCGGTGCGCCAGTTCTACGACGTCGTCACCGGTCTGCTGTCCGGTGAGCCCGTCCGCAACACCCCCGGCCGCCACCAGGCCGTCACCGCGCCGCCCGCGGCCGAGGACGAGGACGAGGCCCCGACCGACAGCAACGGCTTCGTGCGCAGGGTCCTCCTCCGGCCGGGGGCGCTGCTGTTCCTCGGGCTCACCGCGGTCACGCTCGTCGCCGAGCGCTCCCTGCTGTTCGGCGACCTCCTCGCCGGAGGCGCGCTGCCCCCCGTCGCGGGCACCGCCGGCGACATGTGGGCCCTCTACCTGTCCGGCAGCCCCGACAGCGGACTGGGCTCCGACGGGCCCGTCCCGCCCTATGTCGGGCTCCTCGCCCTGCTGTCCACCGTCACCCTCGGCAAGCCGTGGCTGGCCGTCACCGTCGTCCTCCTGGGCTGTGTGCCCCTGGCGGGCGCGACCGCGTACGCCCTCGCCCGGCAGGTGCTGGGCTTCCGCCCGGCCCGCCTGTGGATGGCGGCCGCGTACGCCCTGCTGCCGGTCGCCACCGGCGCCGTCGCCCAGGGCCGGATCGGGACCGCACTGGTCCACGTCCTGATGCCCGTGCTCGGCCTGCTGCTGGTGCGGCTCGTCGCCATGCCCCCGCGGCCCTCGCGCCGGGCCGCGTGGGCCCTCGGCCTGGTCCTGGCGGCCGCGACCGCGTTCGTCCCCATGGTGTGGCTGCTGTCCCTGGTGACCGGGGTCCTCGTGGCCCTGGCCTTCGGGCACCTGGGCCGCCGCGTCTACGTCAGCATCGCGATCGGCCTCGGGCTCCCCGTCGTGGTCCTGCTCCCGTGGTCGCTCGAACTGTTCCTGCACCCCACCCTGTGGCTGCTGGAGGCCGGGCTGCACCGCCCCGAGCTGTCCGCCCCGGGCGCCGCCCCGCAGGAGCTCCTCCTGCTCTCCCCGGGCGGCCCCGGCACCCCTCCGTTCTGGGTGACGGCGGGGCTGGTCGTCGCCGCCCTGTGCTCACTGCTCCTGCTCCGCAACCGCGTCCTGGTCGCCGCCGGGTGGTCGCTGGCGCTCTTCGGCGTCCTCGTGGCCATCCTGACCGCCCGCGTCGTCATCGAGCCCTACTACGGGGGGCCGCCCGCCCCGGTCTGGCCCGGCGTCGCCCTCGCCTTCGCCGCGACGGCGGTCCTGCTGTCGGCGGCGACCGCCGCCCGCTCCTTCGGCGACATGGTGCGCCTGGGCGGCGCGCGCCGGGTCTTCGCCGTGGCCGTGGCGGTGCTCGCCCTGACCACCCCCGCCTCCGCGGCCGCCCTGTGGATGTGGAACGGGGTGGAGGGGCCGCTCACCGCCCGCGCGACCCCCGTCGTCCCCGGGACGCTGACCGGCGCCGACGGCGGCGGCACCGAGCCGCGCACCCTCGTGGTCACCCCGGACGGGGAGGGCGGGGTGGACTACGTCGTGGTGCGCGGGCGCGAGCCCCGCCTCGGAGAGGAGCGCATCGTCCCCCCGGCCGGGGCGCGCGCGGCCATGGACCGCGCCGTCGCCGGGCTCGCCGCGGGCCAGGGCAGCGACCAGGTCCACACCCTGGCCGACCACGGCGTCCAGTACGTGCTCTACCCGCGCCCGGAGGTGAGCGGCCCCGCCGACGCGACCATGGTCGACACCCTGGACGGCACCCCGGGGCTCGGCAGGCAGTCGCTGTCCCAGCACTACGCGCTCTGGGAGGTGGGAGTCCCCACCGGCACCCTGCGCGTCGTCTCCGAGGACGGCGCCGGCTCCGAGCCGCTCCGGGTGAGCGGCTCGGGGGACGAGCGGACCGCGGAGGTGCCCCAGGGCCGCACCGGGCGGCGCCTCGCCCTCGCCGAGGCCGCGGACCCCGGCTGGCACGCCACCCTCGACGGGGCCGAACTGCCCCCGGTCGCGACCGAGGGCGGGACCCAGGCGTGGGAGCTCCCGGTGGACGGCGGCGAGCTGCGCGTGTGGCACACCGACCCCGTCCACGTCGCCTGGCTGGCCACCCAGGGGATCCTGCTCCTGGCGGCCGCGGTCCTCGCCGCGCCGGGCGTGCGCACGGAGGAGGAGGTGCGCCTGATCGAGTCGACCCCGGCCCCGCGCCCGCGCCGGCCGGAGCGGCTGCGCGTGAACTCGCGCCGGAGGGGGCGCTCCCGGCGCGGAGGCCCCGTCCCGGGCCCGGGACGCCCCCCGACCGGGACGGAGGACGCCGACGGGCCGGAGGAGGGCGCGGCCGCGCCCGCGCCGGAGCCCGGCGCCGGACCGGGCACGGGCTCCGTGCCCGTCACCCCCGAGGGGGGACAACGCCGTGGGACGCGTGGCGCCCGCGGGGTCCGGAGGAAGGCCCCCGGCAGGCGCCGCGCGGGTGGCCGGCGCGGGGCCGACGACGGGGGCGCCGGAGCGTCCCGGACCGAGCGGGAGGAGTAGTCCGTGCGACTGATCGTGGAGAACCGTTTCGCGCTGTTCGGCCTGGTCGCGCTGGCCCTGGCCGCGCTGTTCGGCGTGGCCTTCGCCACCCGGCCCGTGACCGCCGAACTGGGGGTCACCGAGCCGGGCGCCGTGCGCCCCGACCACGCGGTGCGGGTCTGTCCGGCCCCGCACGAGGAGGGCGACAGCACCGTCGCCGCGTTCGCCCCCCGGGTGGGCCGCGACGACGAGGGAGAGCTGTGGGCGGAGTCCGTTCCGGCCGCCCCCGAGGAGGACGGGGACGCGGAGGACGGGAGCGGCTCCGGGGACGCGGAGGACGCCGCGGGACGCGACCTCCTCGGCGACGAGCTGACCGAGCCCGGCCGGGTGTGGAGCGCCGACGCCTCCGACGCCTCCGGCCCCACCGCGGTCCGGGCCGAGGGCTCCCTGGCCTCGGGCCTCGACGCCGCCCAGACCACCCTCTCCGGCGGCTCCGTCACCGAGGTGCGCTGCGTCGAGCCCTCCATCGGCACGTGGTTCGCCCTGCCCGGCGCCGGCGGGGGCGAGGCCGTGGAGGTCGACGCGATCACCGCCCTCCTGGCCAACCCCGAGGACTCCCGGGCGACGGTCAGCGTGGACGTCTACACCGAGGGCGGCCCCTCCTACTCCTCCGAGAGCCGGGGCATCTCCCTGTTGGCCGGGGAGTCGACCGAGCTCGACCTGACCGAGCTGGTCCGGAGCACGGGGGCCGTCGGCGTCCACGTCCGCACCAGCACGGGCCGGGTCGCCGCGTCCCTCCTCGCCGAGCACGCCTCCGGCGGGGCCGACTGGGTGCCGCCCACGGCGGCGCCCGCCGTGCACCACGTCGTGCCGGGGATCCTCGGCGGGGACGGGCGCCGCCACCTGGTCCTGGCCGCCCCGGGGGACGAGCCCGCCGAGGTGCGCGTCCACGCGGTCGCCTCGTCCGGGGACGGCGGGGAGGAGGACGCCTCCGGCGTCGGCGGCTCCGGGACGGCGGAGGACCCGCTGGTCGTCGCCGTGCCCCCGGCCGCAGCCGCCTGGGTGACCCTGGAGAGCGTCCTGGGGGGCGAGGCGGGGGCGGTCGTCGTGGAGTCGGACGTGCCCGTGGTCGCGGGCGTGGCCGCCGAGGCGATGGACGGCGACGACGTCGTCGAGACCGCCTACACGTCCGCCGTGCCGCCGCTCGGCCCGCCGCTGGACGCCACGGCCGTCCTGCCCGACGTCCCCGAGGGCACGGACACGGAGCTCGTCCTGAGCGCCGTGGAGGGCGACGCCTCGCTGATGGCCACGCCGGTCACCGCCGACGGCACCCAGGGGGACGCCGTGCGCGTCGCGGTCGCCGCGGGGACCACCGTCGTCTTCGGCGCGGAGGAGGACCCGTGGGAGGCCCCGCCGGGCGCCGACCCGGAGGACGGGTACGCGGTCCGCCTGGAACTCCTGGAGGGCTCCTCCCTCCACGTCGCCCGTGTGCTGCGCGACGGGGACGGCGTGAGCGTGCTGCCGGTACGCCCCGCCCCGGTCGAGATCCCGCTCCCGGTGGTGCGCGACAGCATGGTGGGGATCGTCCCCTAGACGGTATGCAGGGAGGGTTCGCTGAAAGGCCGGGACCTCGCTCACACGTTGCCGTGGGTTGCCGACCAGGTAGAACCTGGAAGGTAGTGCCTACATGTGTGGGAGGTCCCGGTGTCTTTCGAGCCTACGACCGTCGGACTGGACGTGCACGCCCGCTCCACCACCGTCCACGCCGACGCCGAACCCGCCGGGCGCCGGCCTGCCGCATGGTCGAGGACGGATGGCCGCTTCGCCGCGGCCCCGTCCCCGTCGCGGGTCCGGCCGCCGGGACCGGCCGGGGCTCGCGGACCGCACGGACGCCGGCGGCGCCCCGCGGGCACGGGGCGTCAGCTCTCGGGGTCGACCGACTCCGGTTCGACGCCGAGCAGGTTGGCGACCTCCTCGACCACCGTCTCGTGGACCAGGAGGGCCATCTCCTCGGGATCCTTGGTCCGGATCTCCACCGGGCGCCGGTACACCACGATGCGGGACCGGCCCGAGGGGTCGGTCTCCAGGCGGGAGAAGGGGATCGCCTCGGAGAGGGGTCCGTGGCGCGGGATGGGCGGGACGTCCTCCACGAGGAAGTCGACATTGGCCAGCTCGCGCGCCCACAGACGTTCGAGGCGTTCGACGGCGTCCAGGACGAGATCGTCGAAAGCCTGCGCCCGGCTGCGGAACACCGGCAGGTCAGAGGGCACGAGAGGACCGCGGATGCCTCGGCCGCGGCGGTCCCGGCGCCGCATTCGGTCTGGTTGGCCACTGGAAAGGCGCACTCGTCGCACACTTCGAGACTAAGCCATCAGGGGCCCCGCGCGTAGTCCCCTCCGCAGCGAAGGTGGCCGACTCCCGGATCCCGGGCCTCCCGGCCCCTCCCGTGGACCGCCCGGGGCGGCGCGCGGGGCCGTGGATGGAGCGCGAACAGACCAGCTCGTGGAACGATGCTGGCGTGTCCCTCAGTAAAGGCATACAGTCGAACGCTGTGAGCCCTGTTCGCCGCTGCTCCCGTACCGCCTGCCGGCAGCCTGCCGTCTTCACGCTCACGTACGTCTACGCCGACTCGACGGCCGTCCTCGGTCCTCTCGCCGCCTACGTGGAACCGCACTGCTACGACCTCTGCGCCATGCACGCCGACCGCCTGACGGCGCCGCGCGGCTGGGAGGTCGTCCGACTCCCCGTCGAGACGGCGGGAGGCGGCCCCGGCAGCGACGACCTGGAGGCCCTCGCCGACGCCGTGCGTGAGGCGGCCCGCCCCCCTGCCCGGAGCACACCCCCCGACGAGGTCGGCGAGGGCGCCGAGACGCTGCGCAGAGGTCATCTGCGCGTGGTCAGGTCCGACCCCGGCCGGGGCGACCAGCAGCGGCCGGGCGGCCCCGCCGGCCGGCCGTACACGGGTCCGTCCGAACCCCGCTAGACACCGCGGTGCCGGTGGGGTCGCCGCGCCGCCGCTTGCTAGCTTGGTACCGCGCGGAAGGACACGCGCGGGAACGAACGTGGAGCAGGACCGACCGTCCGGAGAAGACGTGGCTGATCTCGGAAGCATCTTCAAGGCATACGATGTGCGCGGTGTGATCCCGGACACCCTGAACGCGGACATCGCGCGCGCGATCGGCGCGGCCTTCGCCCGTGTCGTCGGCGGTGAGGCCGTCGTCGTCGCGCACGACATGCGCCCCTCCTCGCCGGAACTGGCCGCCGCCTTCTCGGAAGGGGTCACCGGCCAGGGGCTCGACGTGGTGTTCACCGGGCTGGGCTCCACCGACCTGCTCTACTACGGTTCGGGCCACCTCGGCCTGCCCGGCGCCATGTTCACGGCCAGCCACAACCCCGCCGAGTACAACGGCATCAAGATGTGCCGGGCCGGGGCCGCGCCCATCAGCGCCGACACGGGCCTGGACGAGGTCCGGCGCCTGGCCGAGGAGGGCGTCCCCGCCCACGACGGGCCCTCCGGGAACGTCACCGAGCAGGACCTCCTCCCCGGCTACGCCGACTACCTCCGCGGCCTCGTGGACCTGTCGGGCATCCGCCCGCTGAAGGTCGTCGTGGACGCGGGCAACGGCATGGGCGGCCACACCGTCCCCGCCGTCCTCGAACAGGGCCTCCCGCTGGAGATCGTGCCCCTCTACTTCGAGCTGGACGGCACCTTCCCCAACCACCCCGCCAACCCCCTCGACCCGGCCAACCTGGTCGACCTCCAGGCCAAGGTGCGCGAGACGGGCGCCGACATCGGCCTGGCCTTCGACGGCGACGCCGACCGCTGCTTCGTCGTCGACGAGCGGGGCGACGCGGTGCCGCCCTCCGCCGTCACCGCGCTGGTAGCGGGCGAGGAGCTCGCGCGCGAGCCCGGGTCCACGATCATCCACAACCTGATCACCTCGCAGGCCGTCCCCGAGATCGTGCGCGAGCGGGGCGGCGTCCCCGTCCGCACCCGGGTCGGGCACTCCTTCATCAAGGCCACCATGGCCGAGACCGACGCGATCTTCGGCGGGGAGCACTCCGCCCACTACTACTTCCGCGACTTCTGGCGGGCCGACACCGGTATGCTCGCGGCGATGCACGTCCTGCGGGTCCTGGGGACGGACGACCGTCCGCTCTCCCGGATCACCGAGGAGTACTCCCGCTACGCCGGATCGGGCGAGGTCAACTCGAAGGTCGCCGACGCACCCGGGCGCCTGGCGGCCGTGCGCGCCGAGTTCGCAGGCAGGGACGGCGCCACCGTCGACGAGCTCGACGGACTGACCGTCTCCCTCCCCGGCGGATCGTGGTTCAACGTGCGCGCCTCCAACACCGAACCGCTGCTGCGGCTCAACGTCGAGGCCCCCGACGAGGCGTCCATGGCCGGGCTCCGCGACGAGGTGCTGGCCGTCATCCGCGCCTGAACAGGCATCATGGTGGGGAGGGGCCGGCCGCACCGCCGTCCGGCGCGGCGGCCGCCCCGCCCCCGCACACACACGAGGAACGAGGACCATGAGCACGAAGATCGACGACTGGCTGCTGGAGATCCTGGCCTGCCCCCAGAGCCAGGCCCCGCTGCGCCACGACCCCGAGACGGACGAGCTGGTCTGCGACGAGAGCGGTCTCGCCTACCCCATCCGGGACGGCATCCCGGTCCTGCTCGTCGACGAGGCGCGAAAAATCGGTTGAGGTCGGATGGAACGGCACGGCTGTTCCGGCAGTCATATCGTGTGCGGCAGGGGATGAGGTCCCTCCTGGGGGCATGACGGGACGCACCCCCGCATTCCCCGCAACCCGTACCCTGTTCCTGCGCGCCCCGCTCAAGACGACCTCCCTGGAGGACCCCGATGCCCGGTTCCGAATCGCTGCTTCCGAGCGACCCCTCCTCGTTCGGCGAGTACAGCGTGACCGGACGGCTGGGCAAGGGCGGGCAGGGCGTCGTCTACCTCGCGGAGGACGCGGACGGCGGGGAGGTCGCGGTCAAGGTCCTCAACGACCAGTGGTCGCAGGACTCGGACCTGCGCAAGCGGTTCGAGAAGGAGGTCCGCGCGGCCCAGAAGGTCGCCTCCTTCTGCACGGCCGCGATCATCGACGCCCAGCTCGACAGCGACCCCCCGTACGTGGTCAGCGAGTTCGTCCCGGGCAAGGACCTCCAGGAGACCGTGGCCAAGGGCGCGGTCCTGCGCGGGTCCACGCTCCAGCGGCTCGCGGTCTCCACCGCGACCGCCCTGGTCGCGATCCACAGGGCGGGCATCGTCCACCGCGACTTCAAGCCCGGCAACGTGCTGCTCGGCCCGGACGGGCCGCGCGTGATCGACTTCGGCATCGCCCGGGTCGACGACGGCACCGCCACCATGACCAACTCGATCGTCGGCACGCCCTCCTACATGGCCCCCGAGCAGATCGAGGGCCGCGGCATCACCGACAAGTGCGACATCTTCGCGTGGGGGTGCGTGATCGCGTTCGCGTCCTCCGGACGCGCCCCGTTCGGCTCGGACACCGTCCCCGCCGTGGTGCACCGCGTGGTCAGCGCGCCCCCGGACCTGGACGGCGTCGACGAGGCGCTGCGCCCCGTCGTCGAGTCGTGCCTGGACAAGAACCCCGCCAACCGGCCCAACGCCCAGACGCTGCTGATGCGCCTGCTCGGCCACGACGGACCGGAGACGAGCGGCCCGTCCACCGACGACGTCGTCAGGCAGGGCGAGCAGATCGCCCAGGCGACCCCGGCCACCGGCGGCCAGACGCCGTACCGGCCCCAGCCGCCGACGGGCCCCCAGGCCGGCGCCGTCGGCTACACGCCCGTCTCCTCCAACCCGCGCCCCGGCATGCCGGGCTACCCCGGGGGCCCCGACCCCCGGCACGGGTTCGGCCACCCGGGCGCCTCCGGCCCGCGGCCAGGCCACCCCGGCACGTCCAACCCGCGTCCGGGGTACCCGCAGCACCAGCAGCCGCACGCCATGCACCACGGCGCGCACAACGCGGGCAACCCGATGCTCACGGGCATGGCCCCCAACCAGTCCTACGCCCGCCCCGGCGGTCGGCAGCCCATGCCGCGCCCGGTCGAGCAGAACTCCGTGCTCCAGCAGAGCTGGGTCATCCCGGCGGTCCTCATCACCATCGTGATCCTCCTGCTGCTCCTGATCCTGATCGCCCTCGGCGGAGGCTGATCCGCCCGCGGGGGCGGCGCACGCGCGATCCTCTCCCGCCTCCCTCCGGGGAGGGACGCGGTCGCGCGTCACACCCGCGTGAGCTCGTTCATGGCGCGGGACACGGCCTCGTCCACGAGGTCGCGCACCTGGGGCCAGCGGTCGTCCACGCAGTCGGTCGGCATCACGGTCACGCTGTCGGTCCCCGACATGCCCAGCGCGTCCCTCACCCCGTCCGGCGTGGTCAGGCGCCCGTCGGCGGACACCGCCAGGACACCGGTCCGGGGCCGCCCGATCTCCTGCACGACCACGCACAGCGACAGCGAGGCCTCGCCCACCACCAGTTCGAGGGCCGTCCACCAGTGCGCCGCGCCCGGGGTGAGCACGGCCCGGACCGCGGTCGCCGCGACCGGGCTCTCCGGGGCCGGGGCGTCGGAGCCGCCCGAGTGCACGATGGCCCGGGCGCCGGGGTCCAGGGCCCGCAGGATCAGGGCGACGGGCTCCCTGCACGACCGCACGTAGTCCTGGACGCGGCGGCGGGTCACGGCGGCCAGCGGCGAGACCGGCGAACGCGGCGCCGGGGCGGTGCTGTCGGACGACCAGCTCAGCTCCTCGCGCAGGGACCGTTTGACCAGCTTGGCGAAGTGCCGTACCAGCCCGGCGAAGCGCTGCTCGGGGTCCGCACCCGAGGACGGGGGCTCCGTGAGGCGGTCGGGCACCAGCGGGGGGAAGTCCGCCCTCCGCAGCACCAGCGAGGCCAGCACCCAGGGCAGGGCCCAGGGCCGGTCGTCGGGGTCCGCCCGCTGCCGGGGGCCGTCTCCGGAGGCGACCGAGGCGAGTTCGTCCAGGACCGCGGAGCACTCCGCGAACGTGTGGGCCGCGCGCACCACCGGGTGCACGGGGGCGGAGGCGGCCCCGGCCAGGCGGAGCGCGTGCTCGGAGTCCAGGGCGAGGCCGGGGGAGCGGGTGGGACCGTCCCCGGGCAGGGCGCGTGCGCGCTCGGCGAGTTCCGCGACGTGGGCGGCCGTGACCGGCTCACCCCACCTCCGGTCCTCCGAGGCGGACTCGACGAGCTCCTCCAGGGCCGGACCGCCGCCCAGCGCCCGGACACGGCGCCGGGTGAGCTCCCGCCGCGCCTCCCCGCGCGCGTCGCGGGGACGGTCCTGGCGGTGCTGGGCCCAGATCACCCGCAGCCGGTCGACGTCCATCAGGTCTTCGCGCACGGGGTTCGGGAGCCGGTCCAGAGCCGCGCCGCTGCGTAGGGTATCCACGTCCTCTCCGTAGCCCGTGGGCAGTTTGCCAAAACATGCCGAACGCCTTCACCTGTGGCCGTGACCGGACGCACGCGCGTGTGAACCCTTCGTGTTCACGCGCGTCCACGCCCGTCACATCAGGACCGGCGGCCGTCGAGCAGACGCATGGCCTTCTGCTTCTCGAAGTCGAGGGCTCGCGCGGGGGCGGCCGCGAGCCTGCCCAGCCGCTCCCCGTGCGTGCGCACACGGGCGAGGACGTCGGGCTCGGCGAGCACGCGCAGGGCGAACGCCAGGGCGGCGGGAGGGATGTCGAACTCCCGCTCCAGCTCCAGGCCGACGCCGATCGTGCGCAGGTCCTCCTCGGTGAAGCGGCGGTGCCGGTGCCCCCGGCCGGTCGGCTGCTCCTGGGTGCGGGGCAGCAGCCCCAGCCCCTCGCGGTAGCGGAGCATCCGGGCCGTGGTGCCCACCCGCTCCGCGGCGGCGGAGATCGGCACGGGGCCCGTCGGCCAGGTGGTCCGGTCGGGGGCGGGCGGTGCGTCGTCGAGGGCGGCCATGCACGCGACCCTAACCGAACGCCGCCACCGGTCGGCGCGAATCTGACAGGACTTTGTCAGCTTTGTGCTGGTGCCGGGCCTGCGGGCCTAGAATCGTGGTCGCAACGACCACCACGAGTGAGGAACGCATGGCTTTCGACTTCAAGGTCGCCGATCTTTCCCTGGCTTCCTTCGGCCGCGACGAGATCCGACTCGCCGAGCACGAGATGCCCGGTCTCATGGCCACCCGCGCCGAGTACGGGGACAGCAAGCCGCTGAGCGGGGCCCGCATCATGGGCTCGCTGCACATGACGGTGCAGACCGCGGTCCTCATCGAGACCCTCGTCGCCCTGGGCGCCGAGGTCCGCTGGGTCAGCTGCAACATCTTCTCCACCCAGGACCACGCCGCGGCGGCGGTCGTCGTCGGCCCCGACGGCACCCCCGAGGACCCCAGGGGCGTCCCGGTCTTCGCCTGGAAGGGCGAGACGCTGGAGGAGTACTGGTGGTGCACGGAGCAGGCGCTGACCTGGCCCGGCGCCGACGGCCCCAACATGATCCTGGACGACGGCGGCGACGCCACCATGCTCGTCCTCAAGGGCGCCGGATTCGAGTCGCTCGGGTCCGTCCCCGACCCCTCCACGGCGGAGAGCGAGGAGTTCGCGGTCGTCCTGTCCCTGCTCCAGAGGAGCCTGGCCGAGGACCCCGCCAAGTGGACCGGGATCGCCGAGGGCATCAAGGGCGTCACCGAGGAGACCACCACCGGTGTGCTCCGCCTGTACGAGATGCAGCGTGACGGCACCCTCGCCTTCCCGGCGATCAACGTCAACGACTCCGTCACCAAGAGCAAGTTCGACAACAAGTACGGCATCCGCCACTCGCTGCCGGACGGCATCATGCGCGCCACCGACGTGCTCATCGGCGGCAAGGTCGCCGTGGTCTGCGGCTACGGCGACGTCGGCAAGGGCGCGGCCGAGGCGCTGCGCGGCCAGGGCGCCCGCGTCATCATCACCGAGATCGACCCGATCAACGCCCTCCAGGCCGCCATGGACGGGTTCCAGGTGACCACCCTGGAGGACGTGCTGGAGACCGGTGACATCTTCATCACCACCACCGGCAACTTCAACGTCATCATGGCCGACCAGATCACCCGCATGAAGCACCAGGCGATCATCGGCAACGTCGGCCACTTCGACAACGAGATCGACATGGCCGGCCTGGCGAGGGTCCCCGGCATCGTGAAGAAGGAGATCAAGCCGCAGGTCCACGAGTGGACCCTCCCCGACGGCAAGTCCGTCCTGGTGCTGTCCGAGGGCCGCCTGCTCAACCTGGGCAACGCCACCGGCCACCCCAGCTTCGTGATGTCCAACAGCTTCACGAACCAGGTCATCGCGCAGATCGAGCTGTTCACCAAGCCCGACGAGTACCCGATCGGCGTGTACACGCTGCCGAAGATCCTGGACGAGAAGGTCGCCCGCCTGCACCTGGACGCCCTCGGCGTCAAGCTGACCACGCTCACCAAGGAGCAGGCCGCCTACATCGGGGTGGACGTCGCCGGCCCGTACAAGGCCGACCACTACCGCTACTAGTGCCGGGCGCCGG
>NZ_JBSHDN010000137.1:0-18000 GCF_053616335.1 Nocardiopsis sp. NPDC055824 | reverse complement strand
GCGCCGCCGCGGTCACGGCGGTGCGCGGCCCCTCACGGGTGCCGCGGGGTCCCTGGTCCGGTCAGACGTTGAAGCGGAACTCGACCACGTCGCCGTCGGCCATCACGTACTCCTTGCCCTCCATGCGGACCTTGCCCGCGGCGCGGGCGGTCTGCATGTCGCCCGCGGCCACGAGGTCGTCGTAGGAGACCACCTCGGCCTTGATGAAGCCGCGCTGGAAGTCGGTGTGGATGACGCCCGCGGCCTCGGGGGCGGTCGCGCCCTTGCTGATCGTCCAGGCGCGGGCCTCCTTGGGCCCGGCGGTCAGGTAGGTCTGGAGCCCGAGGGTGTCGAAGCCGACCCGGGCGAGCTGAGCCAGGCCCGACTCGGACTGCCCCAGGGACTCCAGGAGCTCCTGTGCCTCGTCGTCGTCCAGCTCGGCCAGCTCCGCCTCGATCTTGGCGTCGAGGAAGATCGCCTCGGCGGGGGCGACGAGGGCCTGGAGCTTGCCGCGCAGCGCCTCGTCGGCGAGCTCGTCCGTGTCGAGGTTGAACACGTAGATGAACGGCTTGACCGTGAGCAGGCTCAGCTCGCGCAGCCGGTCCAGGTCGATGCCCTCGGCGGCGGACAGCGACGTGCCGCCGTCCAGGACCTCCTGGGCCTGCCGGGCGGCCTGGAGCAGCTCCTGGGCGCCCTTGTCCTTGGCGTTGCGCTTGGCGTCCTTCTCCAGGCGCGGGAGCGCCTTCTCCAGGGTCTGGAGATCGGCGAGGATCAGCTCGGTGTTGATGGTCTCGATGTCGCGGGAGGGCTCGACGTCGCCGTCGACGTGCGTGACGTCGGGGTCGTCGAAGGCCCGGATCACCTGGCAGATGGCGTCGCTCTCGCGGATGTTGGCGAGGAACTTGTTGCCCAGGCCCTCACCGGTGGAGGCGCCGCGCACGATGCCCGCGATGTCGACGAAGTCCACCGTCGCCGGGAGGACCTTGGCCGAACCGAAGATCTCGGCCAGCTTCCCGAGCCGGCCGTCGGGCACGCCCACGACCCCGACGTTGGGCTCGATGGTCGCGAACGGGTAGTTCGCCGCCAGAGCGTCGTTCTTGGTCAGGGCGTTGAAGAGGGTGGACTTGCCGACGTTGGGCAGGCCGACGATCCCGATAGACAGACTCACAAGGCCCGAGTCTATGCGGACCGGCGGGTGGGACGGTCCCCCGCCGCCGGAAAGCGGCACCGATCACCGAAACACGCTGCACAGGGGACGCTGCTCACAGTAGGTTCGTTCAACGTCTCCGGGGACCGGGGGTGGAAACCGTCCGGGCGGCCGTGTGCCGCGCACCCGGGCACCCGCACCCCGCGTCCCCGGTCGAAACACGGCCGCTGACACGGGGGAGGCGGCATCCGGTGGACGTCCGGTCCGTGCCGGGCGGGGGCCACGAGGGCCACGAGGGCCACAGGGGCACGGTGGGCTCCTCGACCGACCCGGCGCAGCGGGCAGGCGGCACGTCCGGGGGTACCGCGCGGCGGCGCGGCCCCGCCGCGGGGGCGGCGGGGCCTTCCGCTCACCCTCCTCTGCCGCGGCCACGTTCCTGGGGGAGGACAACTGTGGTCACCGAACAACTCCGGGCGCTCGTGCGCCGCTACCCGCTCGTCCGCTTCGCGACACGGCAGATCCGCGTGCGCCTGCCCAGGCGGCTGGGCGGCCTGGACCCCGCGCACGTCCCGCCGTGGAGCCGCAGCTTCACCTTCGCCCTCCCGCGGCTGGCGTCGGACACCCGCGGGGCCGGGCCGGACAGCCTCACCCTGCGGCTCCCCGGGGACCTGACGGTGCCCCGGCGCCTGGCCGCGTTCGGCCTGGCCCGCCACGAACCCGACAGCCTGGCCTGCTTCCTCGCCATGCTCGGCCACACGCGGCCCGGGGCGGTGCTCGACGTCGGGTCGGGGGTGGGGGTCTACTCGGTGCTGGCCGCCGCGCGCAGCAGCCGGCCCGTGTTCGCGTTCGAGCCCACGCCCGAGATCGCCTCGGCCGCCCGTGCGGTGTCGTCCTCCGCGGACCTGGGGTTCTCGGTGGTGGAGCTGGCGCTGAGCAACCACAACGGCACCGCCCACCTGCGCCGGGCCAGGAACAACGACATGTGCAACACGCTGGTGCACGCCGCCCGGGGGGACCTGTCCCACATCACCGTGGGGGTGAGCACCCTGGCCCGGTGGAGCGAGACCGCGTCCGCCGCCCCGGCGGTCGTGAAGATCGACACGGTCGGCACGGAGCCCGACGTGGTCGCCGGGGGGCTGGAGGTGCTGCGCCGGTACCGGCCGTGGATGCTGGTCAAGGTCCGGCCGGACCGGGGGGTCGAGGAGCGGCTGATGGCGCTGCTCGACCCGTTGGAGTACACGTGGTACCCGGTGAGCGGGAGGCCGCCCTACCGGCCGCGTCCGGAGATCGCCGGACGGGCCTCACCCGCCACGGAGCGGATGTGGCTGTTCACGCCGCAGCCGGTCCCCGCCGGTTTCTGGACGTCGGTGGCCGGTTGGCGCGAGGCGCTCGCGGCCTGCTCCCCGGACTCCAGGAGCGCCTGAGGGGCAGGCACGGCCCGCGCCGGGCCCCTCCCGGCCGCGGCCCCGCGGCGGGGCCGCGGGCTGCCCGGGAGGGGCCCCGTCGGCTACAGCCGCGCCCGGGCCGCCCCGGCCACGGCCCTCCGGGGGGACGGCGCGCGGCCGCGCACCCAGCCGTCCAGGGCGTCGACCAGGGCCGCCGGTTCGTCGCGGTGGACGCAGTGGCCCGCCCCCTCCACGACCCGTACGGTGAAGCCGCGCTCGGCGAGCTCCCGTGCCGCCCGCGGGTCGACGGTGATGCCGTTCCCCGCGCGCAGGACGAGGGAGGGGACGGCCGGCCTCTCCGGGAGGAAGTCCCTCCCGGCGACCTCCGAGGCGACGAAGTCGAAGAACGCCGGGTCGAAGGAGGCGAAGCCGCTGAGCTCCTTCTCGACGTCGGCGTCGCTCCACCTGGGGTTGAGCTGGCGCACGCCCTCGACGTCCGCGGTGGCGAACACCCTGCGCATACGCTCACCGGCGTCGTCGGCCATGGGCGGGAGCCGGAACGCCGGGTCGACGTAGACCGCCCGGCGGGGCACGAGCCGCTCGACGGCCAGGGAGAGCGCGACCCCGCCCATCGAGTGGCCGACGACCGCGTCGAGCCCGGTGGGGAGGGAGTCCGCGAGGTCGTCCCCGAGCGCCTCGACGCTGTAGGGGCCGCGCGGACTGCGCCCGTGGCCGCGCATGTCCACGCCGAGCACGCGGTGGCCGCGTGCGACGAGTTCGGCCTCGACGGCGTGCCAGGTCCCGTGGTGTGCCATGGCCCCGTGGACGAGGGCGATGGTGTGGTCTCCGGTACCGCTGCTGTAGGTCTCCAGTCGCATGGGAGGGGGCCTCCTCGGATAGGGGGACTGCGGGGATCGGGGCCGGTGCGGAGTTCCGGCCTTCGCGTTCGAACCTCCAGGGTCTCGAAAACTTTTGCACAAGGAAAGAGGATGTCCGGATGCGGACTCGGGTCCGCGACCTCCCACCGCTCCCCGGAGCCCCGGACGGCGCCGCCGCCTCCGGACCGGTCCTCCGGGGCCGCGCGGCCGCACGGCCCCGGGCGGCGGACATGCCGGACTTGGTCGGCCTGCCCGCCGATGTCCTGCGTGGCGGGGAGACCGGGGCGCACGGCGACTGGCACCATGTGCGCCATGGACGGTCTCGCACTCGTACTCATGCTCCTGGTCGGCCTGGCGATCGGCGTCGCCGTGGGATGGATCCTCGCCCGCGGGCGGGAGGCCGAGGCCCGGGCGGAGGCCCGGGCCGCCGAGGAGCGGGCGGCCTACGTCGAGGAGCAGCTCGGCGACCGGTTCCGCGCCCTGTCCGCGCAGGCCCTGGACCAGACCAACCAGCGCTTCCTGGAGCTCGCGGAGGGACGCCTGCGCGCGGTCAGCGCCCAGGCCGGCGGCGACCTCGACGAGCGGCGGCGGGCGGTGGAGCGCATGGTGGAACCGCTGACCGAGACGCTGAACCGGGTGGAGCGGCAGCTCAGGGAGGTGGACGCGGGACGGGTGGCCGCCCACGCGGAGCTGGCCAAGCAGGTGGAGTACGTGCGCGAGGGGTCGGAGCGCCTGGGGGAGCAGACCCGGTCCCTGGTGACCGCGCTGCGGCGGCCCGAGGCGCGCGGCCGGTGGGGCGAGCTGCAGCTGCGCCGGGTGGCCGAGCTGGCGGGGATGGGCCCCCGCTGCGACTTCGAGGAGCAGGCGGCGACACGGGACGGGTCGCAGCGCCCCGACATGGTGGTGCGCCTGGCCGGGGGCAAGAACATCGTCGTGGACTCCAAGGTGCCGCTCTCCGCGTACCTGGACGCCGTGGAGGCGGGCCGGGAGGAGGCCGCCGAGGAGCGCCTGCGCGCCCACGCGCGGCACCTCCGCACACATGTCGACCAGCTGGCGGCCAAGTCGTACTGGGCGGCGTTCACCCCGGCCCCGGAGTTCGTGGTGCTGTTCATCCCCGGCGAGGCCTTCCTGGCCCCGGCCCTGGAGCACGACCCCGGCCTGTTGGAGCACGCGATGGCGCGACGGGTCCACATCGCCACGCCGACGACGCTGATCTCCCTGTTGCGGACGGCGCAGTACGCGTGGCAGCAGGAGGCGCTGAGCGAGAACGCGAGGGCGGTGTTCGACCTCGGCAAGCAGCTGCACGAACGGCTGGGCACGCTGGGCGGGCACGTGGAGGCCCTGGGCCGGGCGCTGACCCGGACCGTGGGCGCCTACAACCAGACGGTGGGGTCGCTGGAGAGCCGCGTGCTCGTGACCGCCCGGCGGTTCGGCGAGCTGGGCCTCGTGGACGGCGAGCTGGACCGGCCGACCGGCGTGGAGGAGCGCCCGCGCACGGTGGCCGCCCCCGAGCTGTCGGGGTACGGGGCGGAGGCGTTCGGTGAGGACGGGCAGGCACTCGGCGGACCGCTGCCGGACGACCCCGCGGGGCGTGACGGGGTCCGCGGGGCGGCTCCCGGAGCGGGAGACCGGGAGGGCTCGGATTTCGACGGTATTCGGCATGTGGGTAACAAGAGCAATGGTTCGACCGGAAAAGAACCCCGAAAGAGCGTGCACGGGACATGAATCCGCAGGTCGGCGCAGGTCCGACGATCCGCCCGAGGACAACTCGGGCGAGCACCTCCGGAGCGACAGAACCGCCGTGCGCCATGCTGGTGTCCCACGAGTGGGAGGCGTGTTCGCGACGGAAGGGGCAAGTGACCGAAATGGCGACACGTTCCCCGGAAAAGACGCCCTACGCTTACTAGAAGTGACACACTAAACACTGTGAGCAACACACTTGGGAGGCGAACGGCTATGCCCCCGCGGAAGGCGGACGGTCCGGAGCCCGGGCACGCACCGTACTTCGTGCGGCCCGAGGGCCGCGGCCGGGGCGCGCGGAGCGCCCGGAGGAGAGCGGGCGCCGCCCCGGGCGCCCCGGAGGGGAACCCCGTGCGCCGGCCTCCCCGCCTGACCGGTCGGGGCGGCGTCCTGGTCATCGCCGTGCTGAGCTTCGCCGGGACCATGATCGCCCAGTGGTCGGGCACCCCCGCCGTGCCGGGCATCGCCTTCACGGTCGCCTGCCTGGCGACGGCGTCCGCGGTCCGCCCCGCCGACCTGCTCTCGCTGTCGGTCAGCCCGCCCCTGGCGTTCTTCGTGGCGGTGGCCGCCGCCGAGAGCGTGCTGGCCCTGGGCAACGAGGGGTTCGCGCGGGTCCTGCTCCTGGGCCTCGCCTCGCGGCTGGCCGAGGCGGCCCCCTGGCTCTTCCTGGGCACCGCGCTGGTCCTGGTCATCGGGGTCTTCCGCGGCCTGCCCGGCAACCTCCGCGACCTGGGCGACGAGCTCAACGGCCGCGGGTAGCGCCGGGCGTGTCCGGTCGCCCCCCCGGGGGGCGGGCCCCCGCTCCCCCGAGGCGCACTCCCACCGCGCACCGGTCAGCCGCCGGGGCCCGCGCGGATCAGAAGGGCGTGTCCCCGTCCGCCGGGGGGTCGTCCTCCCGGCGCTCGTCCATGGCGGCGGCCATCTTGGCCCGGGCGCCCTCCAGCCACTGCTCGCACACGCGGGCCAGCTCCTCGCCCCGCTCCCACAGGGCCAGGGACTCCTTGAGGCTGAGCCCGCCCGACTCCAGTCGGCGGACCACCGTGTTGAGCTCTTCGCGGCTCTCCTCGTAGCTCAGCTCCGGCACGGCGGCCCCGCCGTCCTTGCCGTCGGTCTTCGTGCCCTTGGCGGCCATCTCTACTCCCCCTCGGTGGTGTCTTCGGTGTGGACGGACTCCACGGTGGCGGTCAGGCTGTCCTCGGCGAACCTCACCCGCAGGGACTCCCCCACGTCCGGTTCCGCCGCGGAGCGCACCACCGACCCGTCCGGGCGCTGCACGACGGCGTACCCGCGTGCCAGCGTCGTGGCCGGGGACAGGGCGTGCAGACGCGCCCTCGTGTGGCCGAGGCCCTCGCCGGCCCGGTCGAGCGACAGGGTGAGGCTCCGGCGGGCCCGGTCGCGCATGTCCGCGACCTGCTCCGCGAGCCGGTCGATCTCCCGGACGGGGCTGGCCAGGACCGGACGGGACCGGATGCCCGAGAGCCAGGAGAGCTCGCGCTCCAGCGCGCCCGTGAGGACCCTGCGCCCCCGGTCGCGCAGCTGCCTGATGATCTCCAGCTGCTCTCCCACGTCGGGGACGGTCTTCTTGGCCGCGTCGGTGGGCGTGGAGGCGCGCACGTCGGCGACGAGGTCCAGGAGCGGGGTGTCCTGTTCGTGGCCGATCGCGCTCACCACGGGCGTGCCCGCCGCCGCGACCGCCCGCACCAGCGCCTCGTCGGAGAACGGCAGCAGGTCCTCCAGGGAGCCGCCGCCCCGGGCGATCACGATGACGTCGACCTCCGGGTGCGAGTCCAGCTCCTTCAGGGCCTCCAGCACCTCGCGGACCGCACGGTCGCCCTGGACGGCGACCTGTCGCACCTCGAAGCGGACGGCGGGCCACCGGCGGCGGCCGTTCTCCAGCACGTCGCGCTCGGCCGCGGAGTCGCGTCCGCAGACCAGCCCCACCGTGGCGGGGAGGAAGGGCAGGGGCCGCTTGCGCCCCTCGTCGAACAGCCCCTCCGCCGCCAGGGTGCGCCGCAGCTGCTCCAGCCTGGCCAGGAGTTCGCCCAGGCCCACGTGGCGGATCTCCAGCGCGCGGAGCGAGAAGGTGCCGCGCACCTCGTAGAAGTCGGGTTTGGCGTGCACGACGACGCGCGCCCCCGCCTCGGGGGACGGGCTCTGCGCGTCCAGCACCGAGGTCTGGCAGACCACCCGCACCGACACGTTCGCGACCGGGTCGCGCAGCGTGATGTAGGCCATCCGCCCCCGGCGGTTGAGCTCGGCGATCTGCCCCTCGACCCAGATCCGGCCCAGGCGGCCGATCCACTGGCCGACGGCGTTGAGGACGACTCGTACCGGTTGCGGCGCCTCGGCGGAACTCTCCATGCCCATGGCAACCGAGCCTAGGGGAGGCCGGGGACAGTTCCGGGCAGGCCGGTCGCCGGGCGCGGCCGCGCCCGGCTCCGGTCAGCCCTGCGCGTCCCCGCCCGCGGACACCGTGTTGTCGATGCCGATGTCGGTGATGTCGGGTTCGCCCTCGGCGTGGTGGACGGTGTTCTCGGCTCCGGTCACGTGGATGGACTCGGCGCCGCCGACGTGGACGGTGAGGGAGTTGCCCGTGACGGTGACCGCGCCGCACTGGCCGTTGAGGACGACCTCCGCGCCGCTGGCGGTCACGTTGACGTCGCGGCCCTCGCAGTCCTCCGTGACGCTGCCCTCGACCGACGCGATGTTGATGTCGCCGGTCCCGTCGTCGATGGTCACGCCGCCGCCCTCGTCGAGGGTCACGTCGCCGTCCTGGTTCCCGACCGTGACGTCGCCGTCCGAGTCGACGGAGACCTCTCCGTCCTCGCTTCCGACGGAGACGCCGTCGGGGTCGACGCTGACCTCCTGGTCGGTGCCGGGGATGCCGACCGAGCAGCCGGTCAGCCAGAAGGCCGCCGCAGTGAGGAGCGCGGCGGTGGAAGTCGCGGGACGCATGGTCGTAGCCCTTCGAGCGGGAAGCGCCGTGGTGCGCTCGTCAGTAGGACGTTCCCCGCCCCCGTGTGGTTCCGCCGGGTCGCGGCACAGGCGCCTGCCGGGCCCGCCGGCTGCTACGCCCCGGCTTCCAGCTTGGCGATGCGGTTGTCGTACATCTTGATGAACTCGGTGCGCCCTCCGTGCGCGACCTCGTAGGCGCGCAGGTCGCGGACCTGCTCGATGCTGAGCTTGCGCAGGCGCGCGCGGACGGACGGGAGGGTGAGCTCGTCGTAGGTCGGCACGGCGAGGTCCTCGACGGCGGGTGCGGCCTCCTTGCGGACCTTCTCCAGCACCTCGTCGCTGGCGACGGTGGTGTGCGCCTCCGCGGCGGCCAGCTCCTCGGCGATGGCCGGGGCCTCCTCGGGGACGTCCTCGGTGGCCGGGACGACGGGCTCCGTGCGGACCTGGGCCCCCTCCTCCTCGGAGGTCTCCGCCTTCTCGGAGGTCTCCGCCTTCTCGGGGGTGGTCTTCTTCTCGGCGGTCCCGGACTCCGGAGCGGGGGTCGCCCCTGCCCCGGGGGCCTTCTCCCCGGGGGCCTCCGCCGACTCCGCGGCGGGCGCCGCGGCGGCGGGCTCGGGGGTCGAGGCGGGCGCCTTCTCCCCGGCCTCCGGCTCCGCGGCGGCCGGCTCCGCGGCGGCCGGCTCCGCGGCGGCGGGCTCGGGGGTCGCGGCGGGCGCGGCGGCGGGGGCCGGGCTCCCGGCGGCGGCCTTCTCCCCGGCCGCCTCTGCGGCGGACGGGGCGGCGGTGTCCGCGGGCTCGGCGGGGGCGGCCGGCTTCTTGCGCCCGAAGATTCCCTTGGCCAGGGTGATCAGTTTCGTGGCGATCGTCGGGTTCGACATAGGACGGGGGCTCCTGGGTGGTCTCGGCGGTGGGGTCGGCGGCACGCGTCCAGCAGACCGGGCAAGGCCGAGTCGGGGCGAACCGCCTGTGACAGATGCGATGGTGAACCAGGATAGAGGAGGGGGAACACCGCGAGCAGGGGATGGGCGAACGATTTCGCCACTTCGATCCACGACCGGACACATCCTGTTGCGATACCGTCACCTTGGCCCCGGTGGGGCGCGGATATCCCCGTAACGGTGCCATCGCCCACACCAGGGTCGTACACGGACCAAGCCACCTAGGATGTACGCATGACTGCGATGACGACTGCCACGAACCAACGCCGTGTGCTCCTCGCCAACCCCCGGGGTTACTGCGCCGGTGTCGACCGCGCGGTCATCACCGTCGAGAAGGCCCTGGAGCAGTACGGCGCCCCGATCTACGTGCGCAAGCAGATCGTGCACAACACCCACGTGGTGCGCACCCTGGAGGAGCGCGGCGCGATCTTCGTCGAGGAGACCGAGGAGGTGCCCGAGGGCGCCATCGTCGTGTTCTCCGCGCACGGCGTCTCCCCCGCCGTCCACGAGGAGGCGGGGAGGCGGCAGCTCAAGACGATCGACGCGACCTGCCCGCTCGTCACCAAGGTCCACAAGGAAGCCAAGCGCTTCGCGGCGGAGGATCGCGACATCATCCTCATCGGCCACATCGGCCATGAGGAGGTCGAGGGCACCAGCGGTGAGGCCCCGGAGCACATCCAGATCGTGGAGAGCCCGGACGAGGTCCACAAGGTCCGGGTCCGCAACCCGGACAACGTCTCCTGGCTGTCCCAGACCACCCTCTCGGTGGACGAGACCACCCAGACGGTCGACGCCCTGCGCGAGAGGTTCCCGAACCTGCTCGACCCGCCCAGCGACGACATCTGCTACGCCACCTCCAACCGCCAGGACGCCGTCAAGGCGATGGCGCCCGAGTGCGAGCTGGTCATCGTGGTCGGCTCCGACAACTCGTCGAACTCGGTCCGCCTGGTCGAGGTCGCCCTGGACGCGGGCGCCGACGCCTCCTACCTGATCGACAACGCGTCCCTCATGGACGAGGCCTGGCTGGAGGGCGTGACCACGGTCGGCGTCACCAGCGGCGCGTCCGTGCCGGACATCCTGGTGCGCGAGCTGCTCGACAAGCTCGCCGGGCACGGCTACGGCTCCGTCTCCCCGGTGACGACCGCCGACGAGACGCTGACCTTCTCGCTGCCCAAGGAGCTCCGCCGCGACCTGCGCGCCGAGTAGCCCCGGCCCCTGCATGCCGAACGCCCGGCGGGTGCGCCCGCCGGGCGTTCGCCGTGTCCGGGCCCGGAACGACCTGCGGACCAGGGCCTAGCCCTCGGGGGACTCCGAGGGCTCCGCGTCCCCGCCGCCCTCCGCCGCGGGGAGGTCCTCCAGCCCCTCGGCCAGGTGGGCCAGTTCGTCGAGTTCGGCCGAACCGGAGACGACCAGGGTCACGCCCTCCTCCCGCAGGACCAGGGCGCCCCAGTCCTCGGAGTCGTAGTGCTCCCACTCGCGTCCGCCGACCGCGACCGTGCCGACCTGCTCGGCCTCCTTGACGCGCTCCGCGACGACCTGCTCGGGGTCGGCGTCGCTCTGGGTGAACATGGCGTGGCTGTCGGCCGCCGTGGCGAAACCGACGCTCCACTCGACCGGACCGCTCACGTTGAGGGTGGAGCTGGTGGGCGTCCACCCCTCGTCGGTCAGCTCGGCCGAGGGCGCCCTCACGGGGTAGTCGGCGGCCTCCCCCAGGACGTCGGCGTCCGGCCGGTAGTCCACGGTGGGGATGTGCTCGCCCGAGCGCGTGGAGACCACGAACGCCATGATCAGGACGATGCCCACGAGGATCCCGAGGGAGATGGCGTAGTTCTTGAAGGTCGCGCTGGACCGGCTGTACTCACTCATGACAGGGTCCAGCTTGCCGCAGGTCCGGGGCCTTTCCGACCCGGGGTGGGCTTAGCGGCGCGCACCCCCGGCCCCGCGGCGGCCCTGTCCGACCCCCGGGTCCGGCTGTGCGAGCGGGGTCGGCGCGGCGAGGGGCAGCCCGGCGGACGCGGGCCCGGAACGGTCCGCGGAAGACCGCCTAGGCCTCGGGTTCCGCGGTCCGGTGCCGTGGTTCGAGCCGGGTGAGCAGACCGGTGATGTCGTCGGCGAGCCTGCGCGCCTCGGCGTCGTCGCGGCGCACCACCTCGGCCACGGCCAGCAGCATGGCCCCGCTCACGACGATCAGGAGGGCCTCGTCCACCGGCTCGTCCGCCTTGCGGAACAGCGCCACGTTGCGGTCGGTCCACTGGGTGAGCCGTGACCGCAGCTGGTGGTCGAACCCGGGAGGGCCGTCACCGCTGAAGAACAGGCGGGTCGTGTCGCCCTCCTCGATGCATCCGAGGAGGTAGGCGTGCGCGGCGATGTTCATGAGCCGTGTGGGATCGCTCTCACCGCCCGCCCTGGCCTCCACGACCGCCTGGTGGGTCCGCTCCTGCTGGCGCTGCTGGAACTCCTCGTACAGGGCGAGGTAGAGGTCCGCCTTGCCGGTGAAGTGGTGGTAGAGGCTCCCGACGCTGGCCCCCGCCACCGAGACGACCTCGCTGACACCGGCCTTGGCGAAACCCACCGTGTGGAAGACCTGGGCCGCCGCCCTGAGCAGGGCGCTGCGGGTGGCCGCTCCGCGTGGGGAGACCCGCGCGGGCTTCACCAGCTTCTCCGGCTTGTCCGTCTTGTCCACTGTCACACCCTCACTCCAGTCCGGCCGCTCCGGTCCGGATCCCGCCAGAGTAGACCTTCGCGCCCTCCGGACGACCGGCTCGGGCGGCCGCGCGGGTACCCGGGGCCGCTCGGGGATCACGTCGGGTGACTACCCTAAGACCTGTCCCCCCGCCCTGTTCCCTGTCGGAAGGTGTCACGTCCATGTCGCAGCCCAGTAGCCCGTCCGCGCAGCCCGCGGCGCCCGACCGCAACCTCGCGCTGGAGCTGGTCCGCGTCACAGAGACCGCGGCGCTCGCCGCCGCCCGCTGGGTCGGCAAGGGCGACAAGATCGGCGCCGACGGCGCCGCCGTGCGCGGCATGCGGCACATGATCAGCACCGTGTCGATGAACGGCACGGTCGTGATCGGCGAGGGCGAGAAGGACAACGCCCCGATGCTCTACAACGGCGAGCGCGTGGGCGACGGCGGCGGCCACGACTGGGATGTAGCCGTCGACCCCGTCGACGGGACGACCCTGACCGCCATGGGCATGCCCAACGCCATCGCGGTGATCGCGATGAGCCCGCGCAACACCATGTTCGACCCGTCCGCGGTGTTCTACATGGAGAAGCTGGCCGCGGGCCCGGAGGCGGCGGACGTGGTGGACATCGCCGCCCCCGTCGCCGACAACGTCCGCGCGGTGGCCCGCGCCAAGGGCAAGTCGCCGCAGGACGTGACGGTGGTCATCCTCGACCGCCCCCGCCACAAGCAGCTCGTGCAGGACGTGCGCGACGCGGGCGCCCGCATCAAGTTCATCAGCGACGGCGATGTGGCCGGCGCGATCATGGCGGCCCGTGCCGGCACCGGCGTCGACCTGCTCCTGGGCATCGGCGGCACCCCGGAGGGCATCATCACGGCCTGCGCCATGAAGTGCCTGGGCGGCGTCATCCAGGGCCGCCTGTGGCCGAAGGACGACGACGAGCGCCGCAAGGCCCTCGACGCCGGGCACGACCTGGGCCGCGTGCTGTACACCGACGACCTGGTCTCGTCCGACGACGTGTTCTTCGCCGCGACGGGCATCACCGACGGCGAGCTGGTCGGCGGCGTGCGGTACGAGTCCTCGCGCGTCATCACCGACTCCCTCGTCATGCGCGGCCGCAGCGGCACCGTCCGCCAGGTGCTCAGCGAGCACCGCCTGAGCAAGCTGTCCGCGTACAGCGGCGTGGACCTCACCTCCGCGCCCTGACCCGGCGTCCCGGGCCCGGACACCCCTCGTCCGGCGCCCGGGCCCGGCGCCCGGTGGCAGGATCCCGCCGCTCCCCCGGCCGGTGGGGGCGGCGCGGGCGCCCTCTCCCCGACCGGCCGTCCGAAAGTGGCGCGGAACGCGAACCACACCGGGGTGGACAGGCATCAGACCCGGCGTTGGCTGCGCGGTCGCGCGCGAAGAATTCCCCCGTCGGAGGTCCGATGTCCCACCCCGATCCCTCACAGCAGCCCCAGTGGCAGCATCAGCCGCCCGGGCGGCCCGGGCAGGGTTTCCCTCCGCCGCAGGGCCCCGTCCCCGGTCAGCAGTACGCCGCTCCGGGTGTTCCGGGCGGCGTGCCCGGCGCCCCGGGCGGCGGTGTTCCCGGGGGCCCGCCCCCCGGCCAGTACTCCGGCGGGTACGGCCCGCCTCCGGGCGGTGGCGGCGGGCGCAACCGCTGGCTGATCCCCGCCGCGGCGGGCGTGGCGCTCGTCGTGATGGGCGGAACCGTCTGGGCCACCGTCTCCCTGGTGAGCTTCGGCGGTCCGCAGCCCGAGTCCGTGCTCCCCGGCAGCTCCGTCGCGTTCGGCAAGGTCGACCTGTCGATCGACGGGTCCCAGGCCATGGAGCTGATCCGGTTCGTCGACCAGCTCCCGGCGGAGATGACCGAGGAGATGGACGAGCCCGACGGCGACATGACGGAGCTGTTCGCGGAGGTCTTCGTCGAGGCCTTCCCCGAGTCCCGCCAGGCCGACGTGGAGGAGTGGATCGGCCAGCGCGCCGGCGTCTCCGTGTGGCCGACCGCCGACGCCGCGGCCGAGGTCGACGAGGGCTCCGGCCTCGCGATGGCGCTGGCGCTGGCGGTCGAGGACGAGCGGCGCGCCGAGGAGGAGCTGGCCTCCCTCGCGAGCGGCGACGACACCCTCCACTTCGAGATGACCAACGGCTTCGCCCTGCTCTCCACCTCCGAGGCGGCGCTGGCCGACCGGGCCGCCCAGGTGGACGAGCACGGGTCCCTGGAGGACTCCGACGTCTACTCCGGCGACGTGGCCGACGTGCCCGGCGGAAGCCTGGCCGTGGGCTGGACGGATTTCACGCGCCTCATGGAGGTGGAGGGCGTCGCCGCGGAGATCCAGAGCGGGATGGCCGCCGAGACCGGTGAGGTGAGCGGCCGGGCCACCGCGTCGCTGCGGATCGACGGCGACTACCTGGAGGCGCGGGCGGACGTCTTCGACTTCGAGGTGGACAGCGCCGACCTGGCCTGGCTGGCCGAGACGCCGGGCGCGAGCGTGGCGGCGATGGAGTCGCTGCCGGAGAGCACCGTCATGGCGTTCGGCGCCAGCGGCCTGGACACGGCTCTGACCGACGCCTACGAGAGCGACGAGATCCCGTTCCTGAGCGGCAGCGGCGAGATGCAGGAGATGGAGCGCGAGTTCAACGCCATGGGCGCTCCGCTGCCGGAGGGCTTCACGAACCTGCTGGGCTCGTCCACGGCGTTCGGCGTCACCGGCATGGACCTGGACAGCTTCTTCGGCTCGGCCTACGGCGGCGGCGAGGAGTTCTCGTTCCAGTACCGCGCGGTCGGCGGCGACGAGGGCGTCCTGGGCGACTTCGTCGAGAACGTGGCCGCCTCCGACCCGTACGCCACTCCCCCGGGTGTGGCCACCGACGGGGACGCCGTCGTCGTGGCGAGCGGCAGCAGCGCCACCGGGCGCCTGGGCGACGACCCGGTGTTCCAGCAGACCATGCAGGAGATGGACGACGCCGTGGTCGCCGGCTACTTCGACATGCGCCAGGTGCTGACGGACACCGAGGTGCAGAACCCCGCCGAGTGGGGGGCGATGGGCCTGGCCGTGAGCGTCACCGAGGAGGGTCGGCGCAGCGGCGTCGAACTGCGCTGGTCCCCCAGCGGCGGCGGCGAGTGAGCCGGCGCGCGCCCCGGTAGGGCGCGCGGGGCGGCAGGACGGACGGCGCGGGAGCCCCTGGGGACGGCCCGCGCCGTCCGCGTGCCGCAACCCCCCCGGGGGACGGGGCGGCCCGCGCCCCGTCCGGGGTGTTCTCAGCCGACGACGCGCCGTCGCATCTGGAAGCCTGCCAGGAACCACATCAGCACGATGAACCCCAGCAGCACCCCGACGTGGAGGAGCGCCGCACCGGCGCCGAGCCCTCCGAACACCGAGCCGCGGATCAGCTCGACCGCGTGGTAGAGCGGGTTGGCCATGGCGGCGTTCTGCACCCAGGCGGGCAGCTCCGTGAGCGGGAAGAACGTGCCCGCGACCAGGAACAGCGGAGTGAACAGGCCGCTGAACACGTAGTCCATGGACCGCACCGACGTGATCACCGCGGAGATCCAGATGCCGAAGAGCGCGAACGCGAACCCGGCCAGGAACGCGATGAACGGCACCAGGAGCATGCCAGGGCCGGGTCGGAGCCCGAAGCCGACGGCGACCAGCAGGGGGACGCAGCCGTACACGCCCGAGCGCATCGCCAGCCACAGGGCCTCGCCGGTGACGAGCTCGCGCACGTCCACCGGGGCGGCGAGGATGCCCTCGTAGGTGTGCAGGAAGCGCCGCTTGATGAAGGTGTTGATGACGGCGGGCATCATCGACTGGAACATCACGGACACCGCCACGATGCCGGTGCCGAGGAAGTCGATGTAGCTGAACCCGGCGAGGGTGCCGATGAGGGCGCCCATCCCGAATCCGAAGCAGAGCAGGTAGAGGGTCGGCTCGACGACGGCGGCGAACGTGGTGGCGCGCCAGGACTGGCCGTACAGGATCCACTCGCGGGCGACGACGCCGATCACGGCGTCGGCCTCGATCCGTCCGGGGCGCGCGTGGACCTCGGGCCGGGCGTCGTCCCTGGCCCGGTCGTGCTGGATGCTCATTCGACGCTCTCTCCGGTCAGGGTCACGAACACGTCCTCCAGGGTGCTGGCCCGGCGGTGGGGGGTCCCCAGCCGGTCGCGGAGGGAGTCGGGCAGCTCCTCGGCGCGCAGGACCGACAGGGTGACGCCGGTCCGGCGGGTGGTGAAGCCGTGCTCGCGGACGCGGCGTTCGAGGACGTCGGCGCCCTCGTCCCCCGGGGTGTACTCCTCGACGGTGGAGCCCGCGTACTTGGCGACGAGGTCGGCGGGGGTGCCGCGCTCGACCACCGCGCCCTTCGCCATGAGCGCCACCTCGTCGGAGAGGCGTTCGGCCTCCTCGATGTAGTGGGTGGACATCAGGACGGTGACGCCCTCGTCGCGCAGCGCGGAGATGACGCCCCACAGGTCCTGGCGCACCTGCGGGTCGAGGCCGACGGTGGGCTCGTCCATGAGGACGAGCTCGGGTCTGTGGAGGAGGGCGCGGACGATGAGGAGGCGGCGGCGCATGCCCCCGGACAGGTCGTCCACGAGCGTGTCGCCCCGGTCGCCGAGCTGGGCGAGGCGCATGGCGCGGGCGACCGCCTCCTTGCGCCGGGCGCGCGGGACCCGGTAGAGGAAGGAGAACATCCGCAGGTTCTGCTCGACGGTGAGCTCCTCGTCGAGGTTGTCGTGCTGGGGGACGACGCCCATGCGGGCGCGGGCCCACTTGGACTCGGCGGGGATCGGGTGCCCGAGGATGCGGATCTCGCCCTCGTCCGCGAGGGACTGGGCGGTCAGCATCTTCATGGTCGTGGACTTGCCCGCGCCGTTGGGGCCGAGGAGTCCGAGGACGACGCCCTGGGGGACCTCCAGGTCGAGCCCGTCGACGGCGGTGAGCGTCCCGAAGCGCTTGACGACGCCGCGGAGCAGCAGTGCGGGCACGTCCGGCGGGGGTGCGTCGACGGGGGTGGAGGACGCGCTCCCGGGCAGGCGGCGGCCGGGCACAGGTGTGGTCATGGCCCAACCGTAGGCACCGGGTGCCCGGAATTCCAACGGGTTTACGCCCGCCGCGCGGACGCCGCACGGCCTGTTCGCGCGCCCCCGGAGGCCGGGCGCCGCAGGCGGGGGCCGCCCCGGCGACCCCCCGCGCCGCGCCCGCCCCGGGGGCCGCGGAAAACCCGTTGCGCCCGCTCGGAGACCCTGCCTACCATCGTCACTTCCGGGCCGGGGAGCCCGGAACCGGAGACGATTCCCGGGGGCCGACGCCCCACGGGTCAAGGACAGGTGTTGATGAACCGGAACGCGCCGAGCGCGCCTCACATCCCTGCGGGCCCCCGCACCGTCTGACGCGGCGCCCCTTCCGTCGAGAAGCGCTCGGCCTGCTCCTGCTGCCTCGTACCACTTCCAGCAAGGAGTTCCGGGTGTCCACCACCGATTCACCGTACGAACCCAGTCCCACCCTGCGCACCAGCACCTTCACGTGCCTGCGCTGCGGCCTGTCCGTGTCCGCCCTCGCGCCCGGGGGAGAACGGCGCGACCACTGCCCGAGCTGCCTGACCTCGCGCCACGTCGTCGACCAGGTCCGGGGCGGCCGCTCCGACTGCGGCGGGCGCATGGTCCCCGTCTCCGTCGCGGTCGTGCGCGACGGGGCCTGGATGCTCGTCCACCGCTGCACGCTGTGCGACGAGCTGGCCGGGAGCTCCGTCTCCCGGGACGACAACCACCTCGTCCTCATGAGGATCGCGGTGCGGCCCCTCGCCGACCCGCCGTTCCCGCTCGACCTGTTCGGGGAGGTGTGAGCGTGGGACGGCGCAACGTGCGTGACCGGCGGCCCCAGCGGGCGAAGACCGTCCGGCACGCCGCCGGCGAGTCCGGGTCGTTCCGGTGCGCGGGGTGCCGTCTGGAGGTCCCCCTCGCCGCACCGGGGACCAGCCACCGGAACCACTGCCCGAACTGCCTGGCCAGCCTGCACGTGGACCGCCGGATTCCCGGTGACCGCGCCGCGGACTGCCGGGGCAGGATGGTCGCGCTGAGCCTCTCCTCGCGTCCCGACGGGGAGTGGATGCTCATCCACCGCTGCGTTCGCTGCGGCGAACTCGGCTCCAACCGCGTGGCCGGGGACGACAACCCCCGCGCCCTGGTCCGGTTGGCGGTCCGCCCGCTCGCGGCCGCCTCCGACGCGGTGGCGAGGCGGGTGCTGCTCCGCCTGTAGGGGCGGCGCCGACGGGGTTCCGGAGGCGCCGCGGGCG
>NZ_JBSHDN010000136.1:0-18039 GCF_053616335.1 Nocardiopsis sp. NPDC055824 | reverse complement strand
GGCGCACGGGGCGCCGGACCGGGCCGGACGGGAGGCGGGGAGCACCGCCCCCGCCTCCCGCGTCACCGATCTCTCAGGTCAGTACGCCTAGGCACCGCCCCGTGCGTGGGTCTTGCGGCCCCGCCGCGAGACCGCGTCGAGGATGACCGCGACCAGGAGGACGGCCGCGGTGATCATGAAGCGCACCGAGGTGTCCATCTGGAGCAGCAGGAGGCCGGAGGTGATCGCGCCCAGGACCAGGCCGCCCAGGAGGGCGGAGTAGGCGTTGCCCCGGCCGCCGAAGAGGCTCGTCCCGCCGATGACGGCCGCGGCGATGGCCATCATCAGCTCCGCCCCGCTGCCGGTGGAGACGCTGGCGGCGAAGTTGCGGGAGACCAGCATGATGCCGCCGAGCGCGGCCAGGGTCGACGCGATGCCGAACACCGAGATGCGGATCAGGTCGACGTTGATGCCCGCCCGGCGGGCGGCCTCGGAGTTGCCGCCGACGGCGTAGACCATCCGCCCGTAGCGGGTCTTGCGCAGCACGAGGTCGAGGACGACCACGAAGCCCACGAAGATGAGGAACGCCAGGGGCACGCCCTTGTACTGGTTGAGCACCCAGACGCCGCCGACGATCGGCACCGTGAGCAGGGCCGCGCGGAAGAGGACCTCCTCCAGGGGCTTGTAGGGCAGCCCCGCCAGGCGCCGGCGCCGTTCGACCGCGAAGACGGCGATCAGGTAGAGCACGATGACGATGCCGGCGATGGCCCATCCCATGAAGGGGACGAAGTACGTCTGCGTGAGCATCGCGATGGCGCCGCTGGGACTGGTGTTGATGGTGCCGTCGGCGCCCATCAGGTAGAGGTGCACGCCCTGCCAGCCGAGGAGGCCCGCGAGGGTGACCACGAAGGCCGGCACCCCCAGTTTGGCGAAGATGACGCCGTGGAGCAGGCCGATCAGGAGCCCGACCCCGACGGCCGCGGCGATGGCGGCCCACTCGGGCAGGCCCGTGTTCACCGCGAGGACTGCCAGGACCGCCGCGGACAGCCCGGAGACCGAGCCGATCGACAGGTCGATCTCGCCGAGGAGCAGCACCATGATGACGCCGGTGGTCATCAGGCCGACGGCGGCGATCTGCACGGTGAGGTTGGACAGGTTCTGCGGGGACAGGAACCGGTCGTTCATCGACTGGAAGACGATGCCGATCAGCAGCAGTCCGACCACGACGGGGAGGGGGCCGAGCTCCCCGCCCCTCAGGTTGCGCCGGAGCGCCTGGAGCCAGCCCCGGGGAGAGGCCGCCGTGGCGAGGAGGCGGGGGTCGCGCCTGGCCTCGCCCGCTTCGGGTGTCCCGTCCTCGGACTCGTGGGAGAGGTGGGTCTGCTGTGTCATCGGTTGTCCTCCGTGGCCAGGGCCGAGGAGCCGGTGCGGTCGGAGCGGCGGCTGACCGGGTTGTCGGCGGCCCCGGTGATGGCGGCCACGATCTCCTCGTAGCTGGTCTCCGCGATGGGGAAGTCCCCCGCGTTGCGGCCCAGCCGCAGCACCACGGCGCGGTCGGCGACCGCGCGGACGTCGGCCATGTTGTGGCTGATCAGGACCACGCCGAGCCCCTGGTCCCGCAGGCGCTCGATCAGGTCGAGGACCTGGGCGGTCTGGGCCACTCCCAGGGCCGCGGTCGGCTCGTCGAGCATGACCACGCGCGGCTGCCCCAGCAGGGAGCGGGCGATGGCGATGATCTGGCGCTGGCCCCCGGAGAGGGAGGCCACGGGGACGCGCAGGTCGGGGATGCTCACCGACAGGGAGTCGAGGAGCTCCCTGGCCCGGCTCTCCATCTCGACCTCGTCGAGGGTTCCGGGGAAGTGCAGCTTCTCGTTGCCCAGGAACAGGTTGCCGACGATGTCCAGGTTGTCGCACAGGGCGAGGTCCTGGTAGATCGTCGCGATCCCGAGCCGCTGGGCGTCGGCGGGGGCGGAGATGCCGACCGGCTTTCCGTCCCACGCGATGCTCCCGCCGCTGTCCGCGGGGTGGACGCCGGCGATGACCTTGACCAGTGTGGACTTTCCCGCGCCGTTGTCGCCGAGCAGGGCGACGACCTCGCCGGGGCGGACCTGGAAGTCGACCTCGCTCAGGGCCCTGACGGCGCCGAAGGTCTTGGAGATCCCGGACAGTTCCAGGACGGGTGTGCTCATGCGCTCGTTTCTCTCTCCTCGTCCCGGCCGGGGGCGGTGCGGACTCAGCCGCCCGCCCCCGAGCGCTGGGGACTTCGCGCCGCTTCTAGAGGTTTTCCTGGCAGAAGTCGGTGTCGGCGTAGTCGTCGGTGCAGATCTCCTCGACGCTGTAGACCTCGTCGGCCACGACGGTGTCCAGGACGTTGTCCTCGGTCACGACGATGACGTCGAGCAGGACCGCGGTGACGGCCTCCCCGTTGGCGTCCTCGACCTCGGTGATCTCGTAGCCGTCGAGCTGGAGGTCCTCGCCCGTGCCCAGGGCGACCGCCATGGCGGCGGCGACCTCGGCCTCGGGGCGGATCTCCTTGTAGACGGTCATGTGCTGCTCACCGGCGACGACGCGCTGGATCCCGGCGAGCTCGGCGTCCTGGCCGGTGACGGGCGGAAGGTCCTCGACCGCGACCCCGGCACTGCGCAGGGCCGAGATGACGCCCGAGGCCATGCCGTCGTTGGCGGAGTAGACGCCGGCGATCTCGTCGACGCCCAGGGAGGTGATCGCGCCCTCCATCTGGCTGTTGGCCTGGTCGGGCGACCAGTCCGGGGTGTCGAACTCCTGGCCGATCTCGACGGCGCCGTCGAGGACGTCGTGGGCGCCCGCCTTGAAGTCCGCCGCGTTGGGGTCGGTGGGCGAGCCGTTGATCATGACGATCTGGCCGTCCTCGTTGCCGTCCTCCTCCAGGGCCGCGAGCAGGGCCTCGCCCTGGACCTGTCCGACCCGGAAGTTGTCGAAGGAGACGTACATGTCGACGCCGCCCTCGGCGAGGCGGTCGTAGGCCACGACCGGCACGCCCTGGGACCTGGCCTCGTTGACGGTTCCGGCCGCCGCGGCGGAGTCGACGGCGTCGAGGACCAGGACGTCCACCCCGTCGGTCAGCATGGCCTGGGCCTGGGTCTGCTGCTCGTCGACGTCCTGGTCGGCGTTGGCGTAGGAGAGCTCGCACTCCGGGCAGAGCTCGTTGAGCGCCTCTTCGAAGTAGGGCTTGTCGAAGGCCTCGTAGCGGGCGGTCTGGAGCTCGGGGAGGAGGAGGCCGACGTGGAAGCCCTCCTCCACGCTCTGGGTCTCCTGCTCGCCCTCGCCACCGGTGGTGGTGAGGCCGGCGCAGCCGGAGGCGAGGAGGGCGAGTGCGGCGGTGGCCGCCAGGCCTGCGGTGGCCCTGCGGTGCGGTGCGAAGCGTCGTGTACTCAACGCTGGTGCCTCTCATGACGGGGGGTTTCACGGTGGAGAACTCGCGAGTGGTGGTGTGCAGTCAAACCCCGTCGCCACCTTGGCGTCAACTCCTGAACACATAACCGAAACATCACGGGTCTTGAGTTCAGGAGCTGAATGAATCAAAAACCCAGGCCAGAGCGGGGACCCGAGCGTGGGCGTCCATGTGAGGAAGTCTCAGGTTTTACCCGTGACCGGCCCGGCGCAGGCGGTGACCTCGCGGTTCACCGGCCCTTCACCCCCGATCGGCCTCCGGGTCGGTCTGCGCCGGCACCCGCGCCGCCCCGTCGGAAGTCCGCGGGAGCGCACGCGCGCGGCCCGGCGGGGCGGGGGGATCAGTTCGAGTGCTGCGAGGCCATGCGCAGCGCCCCGTACAGGGCGGCGTCCCGCCCCAGTTCGCCGCGCACCAGCGAGAGCCGCTCCAGTGCGCTGCCCAGCGATCCCAGCTCCATCGCCCGCCGCATCGGGTCCAGCAGCAGCTCCCCGGCCTCCGCCAGGTCGCCGCCGACGATCACGCGGTCCGGGTTGAACAGGTTGGCCATGATCGCGATCCCCTGGCCCAGCGCGGTGCCCGCCTCCGCGATGATCCGGCGGCTCCCGGGGTCGCCCTCCGTGGCCGCCCCGACCAGGTCGCCCACCCGTGCCGGCCCCGGCCCCCGGGCGACGTCGGTGTTCTGCGGCAGCATGTCCAGCAGGTAGTTCGCGCCGACGAAGGTCTCCAGGCAGCCCCGGTTGCCGCACCGGCAGACCTGGCCGCGCGGGTCCAGCGCGATGTGCCCGATCTCCCCCGCCGTTCCGCCCGCGCCGCGGAAGAGCCGGCCGGACATCATGATGCCCGCCCCCACGCCGTCGCCGATGACCAGGTGGATGACGTGTTCGGCCCCCGTGCCCGCCCCGCGGTGCTGCTCGGCCAGGACGGAGAGGTTGGCGTCGTTCTCGGCCAGGACCTCCAGGCCCAGCCGCTCGGTCAGCGCCCTGGCGGGGTGGAACCCCGCCCACCGGGGCACGCAGGAGATGTGCCCCACCGCACCGGTGCCCGGGTCGATGGGCCCCGGCACCGAGGCGACCACGGACGAGACCGTGCCCAGGTCGATCCTGGCGCGCTGGAGGGTGGTCTCGGCCAGCCAGGCCGCGCGGCGCACCGCCCGGTCGGCGTCGGACCCCACGTCGTAGTCGATCTCCTCGCGGGCCAGCATGTTGCCCTCGCTGTCGCCGACCGCGACGCGGACGCTGTCGGCGGTGAAGTCGACGGCGACGACGGTGCCGGGCGGGCGCAGGAGCGTGACGGCACGCGCGCGCCGGCCGTTGGAGGAGGTGTCGCGCACCGACACGGTCCCGGCGGCGCGCAGGCCGCGCACGATGTTGGACACGCTCGCGGCCGACAGCCCGGTGGTCCGGGCCAGCTCGGCCTGGGTGCGCGTGCCGTCGCGCCGCAGCACGTCCACGACCCGGCGCTCGTTGGCCCGGCGCAGGGAGGACTGAGATCCCGGCGTCGCTGCGGCGTCGGTCACCAGTGGCCCCTTTGCGGTCGGCACTCCCCAGCGCTTCGGCGCTGCTGCGAGGAATGCTACAAGCATTGAACGCAAGCCGGAACTCGGCTCCCGCGCCGGTTAGGGTCCGAACGTGAACGCACCACGCATCAGCACCGCCGCCGACGGCTGGGAGGAGGCGCTCGCAGAGGCGGTTCCCTCCGGAGGCCCCCCGGGCGGGCCGCGGGTCGTCGCGGTCGAGGGCCGCTCCGGCTCGGGCAAGAGCACGGTGGCCGCACGGCTGCGCGCGGCGCTCGCGCGCCGGGGCCGGCCGGCGGCCGTGCTGTCCATGGAGGACCTCTACCCGGGGTGGGAGGGGCTGGCCGAGGCGCCCGCGCTGTTGCGGGAGTGGGTCCTCGAACCGCTGTCCCGGGGGGAGCTGGCGGCCTGGCGTCGCTACGACTGGGAGCGGGGAGGCTTCGCGCGGGGGTGGACGCCGCTGCCCGGGGACGTCGCCGCGGGCGGGGTCCTGGTGGTCGAGGGGACCGGTTCGGGCGCCGTCGCCGGACGCGGCCTCCTGGACCTGCTGGTCTGGGTGGCCGCACCCGGCGACGAGCGCGCCCGGCGGCTGGACGCCCGCGGTGACGCTCCGGTGTACGCGCCCTACAGGCGCGTGTGGGCTGAGCAGGAGGAGTCCTTCTACGCGGAGAACCGCCCCCGGGAGCACGCCGACCTGGTGGTCGACAACCCCGCCCGGTGACCGTGCGCGGGACGGTCGGCGCCGCCGGGCCCGTCCCGCGCCCCCGCCGGGACGGGCCGGACGGCGGGGCCGGGACGCCCGGCGCCCCGTCTCAGCCCCCCTGGGCGGGGGCGGGGTCGGCAGCGCCTCCGACGAACCCGGCGACCAGGCCGAGGACTGCCTCGTCGGCGAGGATGCCGCTGTGGCCCGTTCCGCGGGTCCGCACCAGCCGGGCCCGGTCCCCGAGCGCGGCGGCGGTGCGCAGTGACTCCCCGATCGGGACGTAGGCGTCGTCCTCGCCGTGCAGGAGCAGCACGGGCCGGTCGAACGACTCCGGCGCGTGCGTGGCCGAGAAGCGGGTCCACACGGTCGGGTCCCCGTCGAAGTAGTGGCGCTCGACGGCCCTGCGCAGCGCCTCCACGGCCCGGGGCCGCAGTCCGAGGGCTCCCGAGAAGGAGCTGACGAGGAACCCGAAGTCCGACACCCCCGAGACCAGGACCGCCCGGTCGGCCCGCAGGCCCTCCCGCAGGGCGTGGACGGCGAAGAGCGCGCCCAGGGAGTGGCCGATCACGGCCGCGAAGTGTCCGTGCCGGTCCTGGAGGAGGCGCATGGCCTCCCGGGCGTCCAGGACGGTGCCCACCGGGCCTCCCGTGGAGCCGTGGCCGGGCGCGTCCCACGAGACGGGGCTGTAGCCGAGTTCGAGCAGGCGCCGGATCACCGGCGCGAGGCGGGCGGCGCGGGAGCGCCAGCCGTGGACGAGCAGGACGGGACGGGCGCCGTCGCCCCAGGCGTAGGCGACGACCTTCCACCTCCCGACGTCGAAGGACTCCGTCCGGGCGCTCCCGTGGAGTTCGAGGTCCTCCGCGGCGACCGGGCGCGGGCCGCGGGGGTCGGCCCACAGGCGTCGCGCCAGGGCCCCCGCGAGGCCGGGGGCGGGGAGGGCGACGGCGTTGACGGCCGCGCCCGCGAGACGGGCTGTGTTCACGGTGGACTCTTTTCCGCGGGACGCCCGCATCCAGAAAACTTTACGAACGATCGTATTATTTGTTTTGCACGTCGCTTCCGTCAAGGGGCAAGTAGGATCGCCTTGTACCCGACCGACCGTTCACCTCCCCCGTGGGACGAGTCCAGCCGAGGAGGAGCATGACGACCCGGACCGACGGCCGCCTGCAGCGGGGCGACCAGACCCGGCGGGCGGTCCTGGACCGCGCGGTGGACATCGCCTCGGTGGAAGGCCTGGAGGGGCTCTCCCTGGGCCGGCTGTCCAAGGAGCTGCGGATCAGCAAGAGCGGGGTGTTCGCGCACTTCGGGTCCAAGGAGGAGCTCCAGCTCGCCGCCGTCGAGGCCGGCAGGGCGGTCTTCGTCCGCCACGTCGTGCGCGAGGCGCTGCGCACCCGGCCGGGCGTCGAACGCCTGTGGCGGCTGTGCGAGGACTGGCTCGCCTACTCCCGGGACCGGGTCTTCTCCGGCGGGTGCTTCTTCTACACCGTCACCGCCGAGTTCGAGTCCCGCCCGGGCCGGGTCCGCGACGCCCTCGTGGAGACCCACCGCGAGTGGCGCGACCTGCTCACCCGGACCGCCGAGGACGCCCGACAGCTGGGCGAGCTCGTCCCCGGGGCCGATCCCGCGCTGCTCGCCTTCGAGCTGCGCGCGTTCCTGGACACCGCCAACGCGGTCTCCCTGCTGGAGGACGACAGGGACGCGCCCTACGCGATGGCGCGCACCGCCGTCACCGCCCGGCTGGACGCCCTGGCCCCGCCGGGCTCCCCCAGGCCCTGGACCGGGCGACCGTCCGCCGCGGCCGGGTGACCCCCGTCGGCCCTGCCCCGCGCCCCCGGGCGGCACGCAGCCCCCTGGAGGCGCCGGGCGGTCGACGACCGTGAGCGCCCCGGCCTCCGCCGAGGCCGCCGCGCTCAGCGCGCCGGAGCGGCGCCGCTCCGGCGGACGCCGGCGGACTCACCGGCCGGGCGCCCCCGGGCGGGGCGCGCAGATCTCCCTGGCCCTTCGCAGGTCCTCCTCCATCGCCCGCAGCCCGGCCCCCAGTGCGGGGAGCGGCAGGTTCTCGAGACGGCGCAGCCTCTCCCTGCGCTCCTCCCTCCCCCCGTGCGCGCGGGAGTCGAGGCGCAACAGCAGCAGCCAGCCCGCCCCGCAGGCGGTGGCCGCCACGAACAGGAGACCCGGATCCACGCCCTCCCCCCAGGCCACGAGGGCGAAGGCCGCGAGGACCAGCACCGCCCCGAGGACGCCCAGCACGCCCTTGCCGAACGCGTAGGCCTCCTGTCTGCGCACCGTCGCGCGCAGGCCGTCGGCCTCGCCCCGCACCGCCGTGGTGCGCTCCCGCCACTGCCGCTGCCGGTGGGCGACCCCGAGCACCGTGGGGACCACCGCGTAGACCGCGGCCGCGTGCCCGGCCCGCGGAGGGCCCGAGGCGTACTCCACCCGGGTCCACAGGATCCGCGTCCACTCACCGACCCCCGGCAGGCCGCCGGGGTCCGGCGGGACCGCCAGCCCGGGGTTGAGCAGGAAGGTCAGGATCAGGGCCGGGTCCACACGGTGGTGGCCGCCCTCCCACCCGCCGAGGCTCCCGGTCAGCTCGCGGACGAACCCGTTCCCCACGAGCTCGCCCTCCTCCAGGTCCCGGGCGAGGGCGAACAGCGCTCCGTCCCCGGCGATTTCCGCCATCCTCCGCAGCTCCGCGGGCCGGGCCAGCGGCCGGAACTCGGCGGCCGCCGCATCACCCGCGAGCAGGGGCCCGGGGTCGTCGAAGAGCTTGCGCAGGTCCTCGATGCCGCGGAACCGCGACAGCATCTCCTCGGTCGCGGGCCCGGAGGGCACGGCGTCGCCGACCGGTTCGACGGACGCCGCCCGGGGCGCGGGGAGTGCGGCCAGGGGATCGCCCGTGACGAGGTGGTGGAGCAGGACCTTGGCGTCGGGCCTGTGCTCCGGTCTCCTGAGCAGACAGGTCCGGAGGGTCTCCCGGAGCGGCTCGGGCACACCGTCGAGGTCGGGTTCCCCGGAGAGGACGCGCGCGATGCGGGCGGCCTGGGTCGGCCCGGGGAAGGCCTCCTTGCCCGTCGCGGCGTAGACCATCACCGACCCCCACGAGAAGACGTCGACCGCCGAGGTGAGGCGCTCCCCCTCCAGCTGCTCGGGCGCCATGTAGCCCACCGTGCCGATGATCCCGCTGGCGGTCACGGAGGTGGTCTCCAGGGCGCGGGCGATGCCGAAGTCGATCACCCGGGGACCGTCCGCGGCCAGCATGATGTTGTCCGGCTTCAGGTCGCGGTGCACGACACCGGCCGCGTGGATCGCGGCGAGGGCGGTGGCCGTGCCGACGGCGAGGCGCTGGAGCTCGACGCCGGCGCGCGGCCCGTCCCCCTTCACCGCGGCCTGGAGGGTGGGGCCGTCGATGAACTCGGTCGCGATCCACGGCTCCGCCGCCTCCGGATCGGCGTCCAGGATCGCCGCGATGCAGAAACCGTCCACCCTGCGGGCCTGCTCCACCTCGGCGGTGAAGCGGCGCCGCATCTCCGGATCCCCCGCCCACGTGGCGTGCAGCACCTTGACGGCCGCACGACTCCCGTCCGGCGCCTCCCCCAGGAACACCTCACCGAAGCCCCCGCGCCCCAACGAGCGCACGAGGCGGTAGTCCCCTGCGGTACGACCAGGGTCGTCCACGGTTCTCCCTCTCCTGTTGTGTCCGCCTGGGCGGATCGGGTCAGACCCCGCAGATCGCACGCGCCTTCCGCAGATCGCCGTTGATGCGGGTGACCCCCGTGGTCAGCTGGGGCAGCTGTGCCGCCACCCCGTTCAGTTCCTGGTAGCGCTGGTGGCGCCGGGCGGGACCGCCCGAGACGACGCGGACGGCGGTCCCCGCGCCGACCACTCCGGCCACGCCCATGACCCCGACGACCACCAGCAGGCCGGTCAGGGTGCCGTCCGCCGACGCGAGCCCCATGACGATCCCGGCCGGGAGGCCGAGCACCGCGAACCGGCAGACCCTCAGCGCGAGGACCAGCTTCTCCTGGAGGTCGACCTTGCGCCGCAGCGCCTCGTGCCGGGCGCCGACCGTGCCGTGGCGGTCCTCCCAGTGCCTGCGCTGCTCTGCGAGCGCCCGCAGGGTGGGCAGCGCGCCGTAGACCACGGCCGCGCACCCGGCGTCGGCCGGGGCGGGGGCGTTCCGGACGCGGCCCCAGAGGATGTCGATCCACTCGCCCACGCCCCTGTCGCCGCCGTCGCCGGGCGGCACCAGCCGCTCCGGGTGCAGCAGGAACGCGAGGATCAGGGCGGCGCTGACGCTCACGCGCGCCGTGCGCCACCCCTCGAGCTCGGAGGTGAGCTGGTCGTGGAAGGCGTTGCCGGCGCGTTCGGCCTCGTCGAGCCGGTCCGCCAGCCGCGTCAGCTCCCCGGAGTCGTCCCCGTGGTGGGCGCCCAGGATCCTGAGCACACCGGGCCTGGCCAGAAGCACCATCTCGTTGGCCAGGGGCGCGCCGGTGAGGAGCGGGCGCGGGTCGGTGAACAGCTCCCCGAGCTCGGCCACGGTGGCGCCCCGGCCCCGGAAGACCGGCGGCAGGTCGGGGCGCAGCTGCGCGATGAACGAGGCGAGCGCCAGGTTGGCGTCGTTGTTGACGTGGCCGCGGAAGAGGGACCGGTCCAGGACGGTGTCGCCGAGGTCGTCGACGAGCCAGGCGCCCAGCGCGGCGCGCTGGGCGGGGTCCTGGAAGACCTGGACGGCGGAGCCCCAGTTCTGCTGCATGGCCTCCGCGAGGTCGCGGGGGTCGGTGAAGCGGACGCCGTGGAAGTGGTACGGCGGCACCCCGCCCTCACGGTACGTCGAGGGGGCGGGGAGGCCGGGCGCACCGGTCCGCGGTCCCGGGTGGAACGGCGGGGGGTACGGCGGCGGCGTGGGCGTGCCCGGCGCCGTGTAGGGCGGCGGGCCCCCGCGGACGCCGGAGGCGTGCCCCGGTGCGGGCGGCGCGTGGCCGGCGGCGTGCGCACGCGCCGCGTCCGGCGCCGACCGGGTGTAGGCCCGGGTGGGGTCCACGGGGGCCTGCGGGGCCACCCTGGTGGGGTCGACCTGCGGGGGCGCGTCGCCGGCGATCCTGGTGCGCTCCACGCCGACGCGGGTGCCGCCGTCGGGCGCGGCCTCCGGGCGCCCGGTGGCGGGGAACGCCCCGTGGGCACCGGTACCGGGCGCGGGCCCGCCGTTCGCCGGGGCGGAGATCAGCCGGTTGAGGAGGGTCGCGGCGTCGGGGCGCCGGTCGGGGTCCTTGTCCAGGCAGGAACGGACGATTCCGGCCAGCGGTTCGCCCAGGGGCCCCAGGTCGGGCTCCCCGCCCAGGATGCGGGCGATGCGCGAGGCCTGGGTGGGCCCGTGGAAGGCCTCCTTGCCCGTCGCGGCGTAGACCATCACCGACCCCCACGAGAAGATGTCCACGGCCGAGGTGAGCCGGGCCCCCTCCAGCTGCTCGGGCGCCATGTAGCCGATCGTCCCGACCACGCCGCTGGCGGTCACGGAGGTGGTCTCGACGGCGCGGGCGATGCCGAAGTCGATCACCCGGGGACCGTCCGCGGCCAGCATGATGTTGTCCGGCTTCAGGTCGCGGTGCACGACACCGGCCGCGTGGATGGCCGCCAGCGCGGTCGCGGTGGAGATCGCCAGCCGGTGCAGTTCCACCCCGGTGCGGGGGCCGTCGTGGGCGACGGCGGCCTGGAGGGTGGGGCCGTCGATGAACTCGGTCGCGATCCACGGCTCCGCCGCCTCCGGATCGGCGTCCAGGATCGCCGCGATGCAGAAACCGCTCACCCTGCGGGCCTGCTCCACCTCGGTGGTGAAGCGGCGCCGCATCTCCGGGTCGCCCGCCCACGTGGCGTGCAGCACCTTGACGGCCGCACGACTCCCGTCCGGGGCCTCCCCCAGGAACACCTCACCGAAGCCCCCGCGTCCCAACGAGCGCACGAGGCGGTAGTGGCCGACGGTCCGGCCCGATGACCTTCCCGCCCCGGCGCCCCCGGCCTGGTTCTGGAGGTCGTCCACCGTCCAGCCCTCGATTCGTCGTCGTGCTTCCCCCTGGATGACCCGAGACGGGCCCGTGGGAACTATAGCCAGGTTCCGGCTGTCCCGAATCCGGTCGCCGCCCTGTTCCGGGGCGTCGGCCCGGGGCGGCGGGAGCACCCGGACAGCCGGCCCGCGGTGGGGCGGACGGGGTCAGCGGGACCTGACGTTGCGCGTGTGGTCGCCCCTCTGGATGCGTTCGACCAGGTCGTCGGTGAGGGTTCCGTACCCGGTGGCCGCCCACACGCTGTCGCTCGCGGGCACCTCGTAGTACGGGACCGTCCGGCCCTCGTGTTCGGCCGGCAGGACGACGGGGCGCACGCGTCCGCGGACGGCCTTGGCGCACTCCTCGCACAGGGGGACGCGGATGGTGCGGGTCCCGCCGAACTCGCGCCAGGCGGTCACCTTGGTGACGGTCCCGTGCAGGGGGTTGGCGTAGCAGTGGCGGCGCCGGACGGCGGACGCCCGCGATCCCCTGGCCGCGTTGTCGATGGCGTCCTCCGCCATGTCCAGGAGGACGAGCACGCCCACGGCGTCGGGCAGGGCGGCGTTGCCGTCCGACATCCTGTCGTGGACCGTGGCCGCGGCGGAGCGGGCGTCCAGGGCGGCGCGCAGGTGCTGCTGCGCCCTCTCCCCCGGGGCGCTGCCCGACTCCAGGCGGCTCAGGCGCTCGCCGACCTCGATGAGGTCCTGCCCGCCCTGCTCCACCAGGGCCTCCAGCTGCGCGCGCTCGGCGTTGGCGAACGCGGCGTGCTGGGCGATCGCGCGGGAGCGCCGCCTCCCCAGGCCCTGGGACGTGCGGCGGTACAGGGGGTAGGCGATCACCGCGACCAGGACCCCGCCGAGGAGCAGGGTGCCCGCCACCAGCCAGCCACCCGCGGAGCCGGACGACCCGCCCCCTCCGGAGAAGGCGGGGCCCGACCCCCGGTCCGTCCCGCTGCGTTCCTCGTAGCCGGCCACGGCCCTGTCGTAGGCGCCCTCCGCGTCGCCCGACAGGGCGGTCTCCACCGCCACGTCCAGCTGGGCGAGCGCGGTTCCGTCGAAGTCGGTGGCGTAGGAGGCGGTGAGCGCGGAGTAGTGGGCGGTGGTACCGCCGCCGAAGTCCGTGCCGAAGACGTCGTCGTCCACGGCGAGGTAGGAGCCCGCCGGCGCGCCCCTGCGGTCGTGGACCACCGAGACCAGGGTCTCCACGTCACCGTTCCAGGGGTCGGCCTCCACCAGGGGGACCGCGATCACGTACAGGTCCAGGTCGGACTCCGCGATGAGCCCGGCGATCCGCTCCTGCTCGGCCTCGGGGATGGCGTTGGCGTAGACCGGGTCGACGTACACGGGGAACTCGTCCAGGGCGTCGGCGATCTCCTGGGAGGGGTTCTCCGCGGGGGCCCCGTCCGCCGGGGCGCCGCTCCCGTTCTGGGCGAGGGCCCCGGACAGGGGGGCCGTGACCAGCCCCGCGCAGGCCAGGGCGGCCAGGAGCCGTGCCGCGTGCCGCGCGGTCGGGAACTCAGCGGGCATCGATCTCCTCCAGGAGTCTCTCGGCCATGCGTGCGGGGCGCTCGGCCCCGAAGTGGTGCCGGACCCACGCGCGGTCGTCCAGCGACAGGTAGGACAGTCTCCCGCCCAGGCGGTCCCGGACGTGCAGGACCCTGGCGGCGCGCGCCGCCTCGTCCGCCCGCGCGCAGGACGCGCACATGGGCACGCTCCCCTCCGCCACGCGCGACCGCTGGGAGGATGTGGAGGGCCCGTGCAGCGGGTTGACCCTGCACGGGGCGCGGCCGACGTTTCCCCCGGGGTCCTCCAGGGCGGCCATGACCCGTCGCGAGACGACGACGGCGCCGACGTGGTCGAGGTCGTCCGGGTCGTGCTCCATGGCGATGAGCACCGCCTCCGCCTGCGGCATCAGCTCGCGGGGGATCTCGCCGGCCCGGTCCGAGTCCAACACCTTGCGAAGCGCTCCGCTCTCGCGCAGCGCCATCCGGCGCAGGGCCCGCGGACCGGTCGCGTGGTCCCGGAGGGGCCGGCGGACGAGCAGCCGTGTGAGGGCCACCGCGCCGACCAGGGCCAGGAAGGCCAGCGGGCCGAGGAGCACCACCCCCACGGGGAAGCCCCCGTCGAAGTAGCGCGGCACGCGCGGCCCGGGGGGCTCGATGCCGGAGTCCATGAAGTACGGCGTCCCGACGTACGCGCCCTCGCCCACCTCGACGCCCTCCAGCGCGTCGAGGGCGGCGTCCAGCGCCAGGGCCGGGCTCGGCTCCTCGATCTCGGAGGTGGCGCTCCACAGTTCGTAGGAGTCCACGGTCCCGAGGCCGACGGGGGACGCTGAGACGCGGACCCCCTCCTCCGCGTACCGGTGGCCGGCGACGAGGTAGACGGCGTCCTCACCGCTGACGGAGGCCAGGGCGTGGGCCAGGACCTCGGGGTCGCCGCTGAACTCGTCGGCGGAGTCCATGGGCAGGACCAGCGCGCGCACCGGGACGGGGGCGTCGGCGAGGCGCTCGGCCGTCGCCGCCAGGCCGTCCAGGGGGAGCGGGGTGCGGGGGTCGACGTAGAGGGGCGCGGTGTTCTCCTCCAGTTCCCGGGCGATCTGCTCCACCCTGGCCGTGGACACCACGTAGGGCGGGGAGGAGAACGCCTCCTCCCGGGGGGAGAGGACCTCGGCACCGCCCTCCGGGACGCTGACGACGTGGGCGAGCGGGGCGAGGGACACCGCCCCGGCCAGGACGACGGTCGCCGCGGCGGTGCCGGTGACGACCGCGACGCCGCCTGCGCCGAGCGCGCCCCGGCGCAGGCGGCGCCAGACGAGGTAGCCGCCCGCGCCGAGCACGAAGCCGCCGAGCGTCCCCGCGAGGAAGCCCGTGTTCCCGGGACCGTTGTGGCTGGTGGGGTCGAGGTCGTCGAGGAGGCCCCGCCACCCCTCGGCGAACCGGTCCCCCGCCGAGGGCGGCCCGTACCGGTCCGCGGCGCCTCCGGCCGCGGGGTCGGTCAGGGCCCGGACGAACCCCTCGGCGACCTGGTCGACGGGGGCGCCGTAGTCGAAGTCCGGGTCGGACATCAGGGCGCTGCGCGCCTCGTCCACGGGCAGGGCGACGCCGTACGCGGCCACGTCGAACAGGGTGGAGTCGGGGCGCAGGTGGACGTAGACCCCGTCGGAGCCGAGCCGGTCGTGCAGGGCGGGCGGCATCGCGCCTCCCCACTCCGTCCCGGGACCGGGGAAGGGGCTGACGACGACGTGGTAGGGCTCGCCCAGCGTGTCGAAGGCCTCGCGCAGGTCGGCCTCGAGCTCCTCCGGGTCGTGGAGCCCGGACACGGCCTCGTCCACCACGACGGCGGCGCCCTCGGGCTCGTCGGCCATCAGGTCCGCGTAGTACTCGGCGGGGGTCACGCGCGTCTCGTACGCGGACGGCGCGTCCGGGAGCGCGGGTTCGGCCGCGGCGGGGGACGCCGTGAAAGGGAGCACCAGCAGGGCCGGGAGGGCGGCCAGGGCGGCCGGGAACCGGATACGGGGGCGGGAGGGACCGGGCATGGGGATGATCATATCGGGGAGTTTCGGCCATCCCCCTACCCCGCCCGGCCCCCCTCCACCTCGCTCAGGAGGACCTCGACCATGCGGGCGGGGCCGTGCGCGCCGAACCGGTGGCGGATCCACGCCCGTTCGCCCTGGTCCAGGTACGAGCGCCACACCCCGTCCGGGCCCCGCAGTTCCAGCCGCCGGAGCACCCGGCGGTCGTCGGGGAGGGCGGCGCACCCCTCGCAGAGCGACGTCCGCTCGGCCCGCGCCCCGCGCTCCCGCCGCTTGCGGCCCGGCGGGGCGGGGGCACTTGCGGTGCCCGGGCCGTGCAGGGGGTTGTTCCGGCACGGGGCCCCGTGGACGGGGGCTCCGGGGTCGGCCAGGGCGGCGCGGGCACGGCGCACCAGGACGAGCACACCGACGAGGTCGAGGGCGTCCGGGGACCCCTCCATCACCATGAGCGCCGCCTCGGCCTGGGGCATCAGCCCGTCCGGCAGTGTGCGGCCCTCGGAGAGCTCCCCGGCCAGGGCCGCCGCCTCCCGCTCCGCGAGCGGACGCAGGGTCGCGGCGCCGACCCTGCCCCCCGCGGAGGCTCCGGGACGCCTCACCAGTGCGACCGCTCCCCAGACGGCTCCCGCGACGAGCGCGCCGACCACCGGTCCCACGAGCAGGAGGGCGAGGAGGAAGCTCTCGGTGAAGCGCGGAAGACGGGGTTCCAGGGGGGTGGAGTAGATCGTGGGAGGGGCGGGCGCCGCGTCGGCGTCGGCGGGGTGGCGCCCGACCTCCCGCAGGACCGCGTCCAGGGCCGCGGCCGGGTCGGCGGCCTCCTCGTCACGGACCTCCTCGAGGAGGGAGTGCCCGTCGACGGGCACTCCGAAGGCCAGCAGGTCCACGGACACCGCCTCGAGGTCGTGGGTGACCACGGCATAGACGCCGTCCTCGCCCAGCACGTGGTGCCAGGCGTGCAGGAACACGTGCGGGTCGCCGGCGGACTCGTCGCTCCCGGCCATCGGCAGCACGACCGCGCGCACGGGCGCGGGCGCCTCCTCCAGCCGCGCCGCGACCTCCGCCAGGCCCTCGCGCGGGAGGGGCGTGAGCGGGTCGACGTAGAGGCGCTCCTCCCCCATCTGCCCGACCACGCGCTCGACCCGCGCCGTGGAGGCCACGTACGGCGGCTCGGCGCGGACCTCCTCCAGGGGGTCGGGCAGCTCCTGGGGGCCCGGGGGCGCCCCGGTCAGGTGCGCCAGGGACCAGGCCACCGCCGCGGCGGACGGCACGAGCGTCGCGACGGCGGCCGACAGCACCGTCGACCGCACGCCCGCGCCCCGCCGCACCCGCACGACCGCCCACACCGCGCCCACTGTGACCAGCGCCCCGACGGGGGCGCCGACGATCAGGCCCAGGTTCTCCGGACCGACCGACCGCGACGGGTCGAGGTCCTCCACGAACTCCTCCCAGCCCGAGGGCGTGTCCTCACCCGCCTCCCGGGCGGCGGCCACCGCGTCGCTCCTGCGCAGGAGGTCGTCCTCGGAGGCGGTGAGCGCCTCGGCGAAGGCGGCCGCCACCTCCCCGAGCGGGGCCCCGTACTCCAGTTCCCCTCGGGTCACCTGCTCCGCCAGGTCCACCGGGAGGTCCGCGCCGTAGGCCCGCACCCCGGCGATCCCGCTGTCGGGGCGCAGGTGGACGTAGATCCCGTCGGCGCCGACCCGGTCGTGCAGGGCCGCCAGCATGTCCGGGGCCCACAGGGACGCCAGGGACTCCGGGAACGGGCTCGCGACGACGTGGTACGGCACGCCCACCGCGCCGAAGGAGCGGTGGAGTCCGGCCTCCAGCTCGGCGGGGTCGTACTCGCCCGCCAGCGCGTCGTCCACGACCACCGCCGCCCCCTCGGGCATGTCCGCCATCAGGGCGGCGTAGTGCTCGGCGGGGGTGACGTGGGTCTCGTACGACGCGGGCTCCGGCGCGGCGTGGGCGGGGGCGCCCGTCGCGGCGAGGGCGGCGAGCACGGCCGGGACGAGGAGGAGCCGGGGGAGGGCGGGCATGCGGGGAGCATACCTGGAGGTTTCGGTCGGCCCCCTCTCCGGAACGGAGCCGGGGGCGGGGACGCGTCCGAGGCCCCCGTACCGCTCGCGGGCGGTGCGGGGGCCTCGGACGTCCCGCTTCCCGGGCCGGAGCCCGGGGCCTGCGGTCAGGCCGTGGACCGGGTGGGCTCCACGAAGGCCTTGAAGCGCTTCATGTCACCCTTGGCACGGGCCTTGACGAGCCCCAGCTTGTCACCGAGCTGCTCCACGGCGCCCTCCGGGACGGTCTTCAGCTGGAGGGTGATCCGGGTGCTCGTGTCCGAGAGGTGGTGGAAGGTCACCACGCCCGCGTGGGTCACGCCGTCGACGGTCTTCCAGGCGATCCGCTCCCCCGGGATCTGCTCGGTGACCACGGCGTCGAACTCGCGCCGCTGGCCGGCGATCTCGATGGTCCAGCGCATGGTGGTGTCACCGGTGCGCACGACCTGGGTCACGCCCTCCATGAAGGAGGGGAACTCCTCGAACCTCGTCCACTGGGCGTAGGCCGCAGTCACCGGGACGTCGACCTCTACCGTCTCCACGATGTCCGACATTGATCGACTCCTTCGCAATAGATTGCGTTTCGTCCTCACCGGGGCCGCTACCCGGCTCCCGGCGTCGCAATCAGGGGATCCGCCCCCGCGGGGCCGCCGGACCACGCGCCCGGAACCCCCCGGGGGAACCGTGGGAACCGCTGTGACCTGGGAGGACGTGAAGAGGGCCGACCGCCGGGGAAAAGTCGTGAAACGGGTCACCGCACTCCGTGTCGGGGCCCCGCCGCACGCAGACGGGGCCGCCAC
>NZ_JBSHDN010000135.1:0-18287 GCF_053616335.1 Nocardiopsis sp. NPDC055824 | reverse complement strand
CGTGCGCGGAGGCGGGCCGGAGTGTTCGCGTGTGCGGCGGCCGCGGACCGCGGTCACTCCATGCCGGAGACGGCGTCGCAGAGCAGGTCCACGGCCGCCTGGGTACGGCCCGCCTCGTCGAGCGTCTCCTCGGCCTCGTCGCCCGCGGGCAGTACCTCGACCTCGACGACGAGGTTGTCCATGCGGTACAGGGCGTGCCCGGAACCGTTCGCGGTGCCGCTGAGCGGGAGCCTGCCGTCCGGGCAGGTCGCGGACTCGGAGCCGTCCGACTCCGGACGGCTGCCGTAGAAGTAGCCCGTGGCGGCCTCGACGCCGTTCTCCTTGCGGATCCCGTCCACCCGGCTGGTGAAGACGGTGGTGCGCAGGTCCACCTCGTGTCCGGACGCGGCCCCGTAGCCGGGGGTGACGACGCACTCCAGGCCCTCGGCGCCGTACGCGTAGGAGTGGTCGGCCTCATAGACCTCCAGGCCCTCGCCGTTCCCGGCGATCTCGCTCGCGGCGTCGGTGTCCAGGAGATCGCACGGACCCGGCGGGGAGGCGTGGACGTCCTCCGGGCCGAACCAGCCGAAGTAGTACGCGCCGCCGAAGCCGACGGCCGCCATGACGAGGAGGAGGACGGTGGCGCAGCCGCAGCCGACCCAGGCGAGGGTCCTGCCGACAGAGCCCTTCTTGGGCGGGGCCTGCTGTGCGGGCGGCTGCCCGGGACGGGAGCGGCCCTGCGGCTGTCCGGGAGGAGGCCGGTGGCCGGGCGGAGTCTGTGGTCCGGAGTGCGGTTGGGGGCCGGGGGGCGGCTGGTGACCGGGCTGTCGGGGAGGGCGGGGACCCTGGGGAGGCGGGGGGCCGGATTCGTGCATGGTGGGTACTTTAGCCACGCCCGACGACGGGGTCGGGGGACGTGTCTGGCCTGCTTCGGCCTCAGAGGCCCCCACGCCCCCGGGGTGGGAACACTGTGGCCTGCGAGAACACCCCGCCCACGACACGCACCAGGACCTAGGAGTGTTCAGCGAGGTAACGCCTGTTCGTCTCCATGAGGTCCTCGAGCGAGTTCATGGACACGCGGAGGGACTCGACCGCCGAGGTGAGTCGCGCGCGTTCCCTGGCCATCGTCCTCGCCGCGCGTCGCGCCTCGTCGACGGAGGGCCGCTTCATGCACGGGATCATGTCCGCTATCGCGGTGCTCGATACGCCCGCCGCCAGGAACGCCCGGATCAGTCCCACGCGCTCCACATGCTCCTCGCTGTAGTGCCGCTGACCGCTGGCCGAGCGTGTGCTCTCGAGGAGGCCCTGCTCCTCGTAGTAGCGCAGGGAACGTCTGCTCGCACCCGTGCGACGCGACAGCTCGCCGATCCGCATCCTGTTTCACCGTCCTCCGCTTGACACTCACATCGATGTGAGCATTTACCGTAGCGCTGGCCGCTTCCCGTATCCACGGAATGCGCCGCCACCGGCACATCGCGACATCAACAGGAGCACCCTCGTGATCAAGTTCGTCTATCTGGTCAACCGCGTCGAAGGCATGGAGATCGACGAGTTCGTCGACCATCACCGCAACCGGCACGCCCCTCTGTTCACCTCCATCCCCGAGGCGCTGCGCTACGTGAAGAAGTACGCCGTCTCCCACCCGGTTTCGGCCGAGGGCTACCCGGAACCCGCCTACGACGGCCTCACGGAGATCTGGTTCGAGAACTGGGCCGATCACGACGCGTTCTTCGCGTCCGAGAACTACCGGTCGAAGGTGAACCCGGACGAGGCCGTGTTCATCGACCAGAAGTCGATCGGCGTCATGGTCACGGAAGAACGCGAGGTGATCTGATCGCCCGGCGGGACGCCGCGCGCGGACTCCCATGACCCGCCGGTGCGGCGCGCCCTGCCGACACGGTCCTGTCCGGCGGAGGAAGAGGGGGAAGGCCCCGCCGAACCCGTGATGGGCCGGAAGCAAACGCGATGAGCCGCGACGGACCACTGGTGCCACAAGTCGTCCTCGGCCTGGCAGCCCGGTACGGAGCGGCGTCTGTCCTATGGGTTCGTCAGTCGACGGACGTGCTGTACGTGCGGCCGACCCGGCGGATCTCCTCCAGCGGATACGGGGTCCGCCTGCTCCGGCTCCGGAACTCGCGGTTGAAGTCCGACATCACGGCGGCGACGGGCGCGTGCCGGGCGATGACCGCTGCGGCCCCCTCCGGGATTCCGGTGGGGCGTCCGCCCTCCGCGTAGGAGCGCACCCGCTCCTGGCGGCCGTCCCGGTCCTCCGCCTCGAATCCGTACAGGGCGGTGACCAGCCAGTTCACCAGATACGTGGCGATGTAACAGCGGTCGTAGGACTGATGCCGGTCGAAGGAGTCGGCCTCCTCCCACGACAGCGCGAACCGGGAGGAGATCGCGAGGCCGTAGTCCGCGAAGTAGAGTCGCCGGCCGTCGGTGAGGATGTTCTCGAAGTGCGCGTCGAAGTGCAGGAGCCCCCGCGCGTTCATGAACGAGGTGGTGGCCTCCAGTCCTCCCTCCACCATGGCGCAGGCCTGGTCCACGGCATCGTCGCCCGCTGCGACCTGGGCGCTCAGCCACTGGTGCAGGTTCTGCGGGATGTACTCCAGGAACAGTGTGACGCTCGCCGAGGACCGTTGAAGCGCCTCGATCCGGCGGCGCACCTGCGATCCGCCGCCCCAGTAGGCGACGGCGCGTTCGACGTCGGCGAGTTCTCGGGGCAGGGGCGTCGAATCCGGCAGCACCCGCCAGTGGTACATCAGGGGGAAGCCCTCGTGCTCCGCCGCGAGTACCCAGTTCGTCGTCATGGTGTGCACGGCGAGCTCTCTCCAGGCCCCGAAGCCCGGACTGCCGATGGCGCCGGTGCCGTACTGGCAGAAGGCGGGCAGCTCGAACAGGTTCGCCGTGGATCGGACGTGTTCGGGCTGTCTCTCCAGGTCGGTGAGGGGCACCCGCTTCACGAAGACCGGGGTTCCGGCGATCTCCAGCAGGGCCGACGTCCCGCCGATGCCGGATCCGATCGGCACGGCCGTGTCCACGAGCTCGCGCAGGGCGCGATCGCTGTACAGGGCCAGGGCCGTGGAGACCGCGCCGTGGGCGGCGATACGCGCACCGTGCGACAAGTCGGGGCCTTTCACTGTTACCTCCGCCTGGGCGCGGGTCGCCGTCCTTGGCCGGCTGCACGGCTGAGCCGGGCCGCACCCGAGTGTGGCACGCAGCCCTTCGGTCCGGCCTCCGGAGCGGGGCGGAGACGGGGTGTGGTTGCCCGGTCAGGCCTGGATCGCGGAACCGCAGGTGCGGCGCGCTTTTCACTGGCATGCTGACCACGCAAGGTCACCAACGGGCTCGGAGAGTCACCATGAAGCGCATGTACACCGCTGCGGCACTGTCCGCCGTCCTGCTCGCCGCCCTCGCCGTCCCGGCGCACGCCCAGGGTCGTGCCGAGTACGACTGCACGCACATCTTCCCCCGGGGCGGCGACGTCCGGGCGACGGGCTGCATCGGCAACGGGGAGGGGGCCGGCTCCATCATGTCCCTGGCGAACACCGACGTGTTCGAGTGCCGGAACGTGGAACTCGTCGACGCCAGCATCGTCGGCACCGGATGCGAGAAGACTGCCTGGATCGACGCCGCGCACGGTCACGACACCATGGCGTGAGACGGCCCCCGCGGCGAACCGTGGCGGGGGCCGACTCCCTGCTCCGGGGCCGTCCTCTCCCGGCGTGACGACCCCCTGCGCGAGGGCGGCCTCCGACCGGTCGCGTGCGACCCGTGCGCCCCCGCCCGAACCGCCACCGACCCCAGGGCTGTGAGCCGACGCCCCGTGGGCGTCGGCTCACAGTGCCGCCGCCGGGCCGCTCGTTCCCGACCCGGCGCTTCCCGGCTCAGCGCCTGGGCAGGGCGAAGGCGAGGAGGGCGAAGACGATGGCGAACGCGGCCTGGACGAGCATGCAGACCGCGAGTGCCGTCGCGTAGGCCTGCTCGACCGGGACGGTGGAGTCGGCCGTCGCAGCCCCCAGAAGCCCTCCGGCGACCGCGACCCCGAGCCCCATGGCGGCTTGCTGCGTGGTCTGGACGACCCCGGAAGCCGCTCCTGCCGAGGAGGGCGGAACGTCGGCGATCATCGCTCCGACCAGCGGCCCGAACATGAGCGCCTGACCGAACCCGACGCCGACCAGCAGAGCGCCCAGCGCCCACCCGCTCATCCCCGGGCTCTGCACGAGCACCGATGTCGCGGTCACCACCAGCATCGCCGCCTGAACGAACCCGCCGATCGTCAGCAGGCGGCGGAACCCGAAGCGGGGCGCCAGCTTTCCCGACCAGATCGACACGACCAGGAAGCACAGCGCGAACGGCAGCAGCACGACGGCCGCGCCCATCGGGGACCAGCCCAGACCGGTCTGCGTGGAGAGCGCGTAAAGGAACGTGAACGCGCCGAAGGCCGACTGGAGCAGGAGGGCCATGAGGAGGCCGAGTCGGTACGACTTCAGGTGCAGGAGCGGCGGAGGGACGAGCGGGACCAGACCGCGGCGGTGCAGCCGGAGCTGCCGCGTCCAGAACGCCGCGAACGCCACCGGGCTGGCCGCCAGCAGCGCCCAGCACCACCCGGGCCAACCGAGCGCACCACCCTGGGAGAAGGGGATCATCAGCGCGAGCAGTGCCGCCCCCAGCAGGGCGGTGCCGATCAGGTCCAGTGAACGGTCGCCCGGCGCGTCGGTGCTGGGCATCCAGCGCAGAGCGGCGAGGAACGCGACGACGCCCGTGAGGACGCTCATCGCGAAGACCGTGCGCCAGGGGGAGCCGAACAGGGGGACCGACAGCAGGACGCCTCCGAGGACCTGACCCACCGCCGTCGCGCCGCCGGCGGTCGCTCCGAACAGGGCCACCGCCCGGGCGCGCTCGCGTCCATGCGTGGAGGCCGTGATCGTCGCGAGCACCTGGGGCACCATCGCCGCCGCCGACACGCCGGTGAGCGCACGGGCGACGATCAGCACGGCGATGGTCGGCGCGAGGGTCGCCATCAGCGAGAACGCGGTGAATCCGGCCATGCCGAACAGGAAGAGCCGCCGCCTTCCGTACAGGTCGCCCAGACGTCCGCCGACGACCATCGGCGCGGCGAACCCCAGGGAGTAAACCGACACCACCAGCGACTGCTCGGACGCCGAAGCCTGCAGCGAGGCACCGATACTCGGTACGGCGATGCCCGCCGCGGCGAAGCTCACCACCGACAGCAGCAGGGCGGACAGCGCGGTCAGGAGGCCGGCCGTGCCCAGCGTCGCGGGCGGCGTCCCTTCCGTGGTCGCTGACGGGGTCGGCGGGGCGCTGCGGGTCTCGTGGTCACCCTCGACCTGCGGGGAGGGTGTCTGCGTTCTCGGTTCTCTGGTCACGTCTCGACCCTGGCAGCGGCGTCATCCTGGTACCAGGAGCCTGTTTATGGGGGTACTGACCGAACCTGGATACCGGTCCGCACGTGAGGCATGGTGGAGGCATGACAAGTCCCCGGCCCCCTGCGATCAGGCGCGAGCTCGGCGCCTTCCTGCGCACCCGACGCGAGCGGCTCACCCCGGACCGGGTGGGGCTTCCCGCCACCGGACGCCGCCGCACGCCCGGCCTGCGACGTGAGGAAGTCGCGGTGCTCGCCGGAGTGGGCGTCACCTGGTACACCTGGCTGGAGCAGGGGCGGCCGATCAACGTCAGCACGCAGGTCCTGACCGCGGTCGGCAGAGCCCTTCACCTGGATGCCACCGAGAAGCGGCACCTGGAACGCCTCGCCGGCGTGCACACCCGGTCGACCGCGCCGTCGGCGCTCGACGCGTCGCTGTTGGCGGCGTACCAGCCGGTGTTGGACAAACTCGATCCCTTTCCCGCGTGCCTGCAGACGAGCGTGTTCGACGTGGTGGCCTACAACCTCTCCTATCGCTTCCTGTTCACGGACATGGACCGGATACCGCCCGCCGAGCGGAATTGCGCGCTGCAGTTCTTCACCAACGCCGACTGGCGCAGCCGCTACGTCGACGACGACATCGTCGCCGCCCGGATGGTCGCGCAGCTGCGCGCGGTCGCCGGCACCGACACAGGACGCACCGCGAGCACGACGGTCGAAGAGCTGCGGCAGCGGTCGGAGGAGTTCTCACAGCTGTGGGACCGGCACGACGTCATGCTCCAGCACCTGGAGACCAAGCGGCTGAACAGTCCGCTTGTCGGTTTGCTGCAGCTCAATTTCGTCTCGACCAACGTCGCGGAGACCGGTCACCGGCTGACCGTGATGACGCCTGCCGACGAGACCACCTCACAGCGACTTCTCCAGCTGTCGGAAGTGAACATCGACGCCCCTGCACGCGGGTGACGGCGGCGACCGCGTCCTGCGATGAAGCGGACTGGACCCGCTGAACAGAACCGGTCCCGCCCATGACGCCCGGGCGGGACCGGTTCCGTTCTCGGTGACTACCGGCTGCGCACCGCCGCCAGCAGAGCGGTCCACTCGGGGGCCGGGGCCGACAGGTGGCCGAGCGGTCGATTCTGGGTGTCGCGGACCAGGACCGTGGCCTGGTCACTGCGGGCCTCCACGCAGTGCCCCCCTTCGGCGTTGCTGTAGGTGGACTTGTTCCAGTCCTCAGTCATCATGTGATGCTGCCTCGAAGAACGTGCGACCATCGCGTGCCACCACTCTCAGCTTGCGTCAGCGATAACGCCCGGTTCCTACCCCATGACGGGACCAAGGATCGCGAATCGTCGCAGTTCGGGTGACCTGGTTCGGCCACCGCGCCGTGTGAGGTCTTCGGTCCTGGTGAAGCACCCTGCCCCCGGGTAGCCTGAACCCGCTGAACAGAACCGGTCCCGCCCATTACGCCTGGGCGGGACCGGTTCTTTTTCGGTGACTACAGGCCGCGAACCGCGCTCACCAGAGCGGCCCACTCCGGAGCAGGCACCGCAAGATGGCCCAACTCTCGGTTCTGGGTGTCACGGACGCCGGTCACCGGCCCCTCCGCGACCTCCACACAGTTCGCACCGTTGGCGCTGTAGCTGGACTTATGCCATTCGATGGTGGTGCTCAAGTCATCTTCCTAAGTTCGTCCAGCGAGAGGCCAACTGGCAGGGAAGCAGCAAGAGCGGCCGTAACCTCACCGGAAAGTCTGTCGTGCGAGGTGTCCTCGTGGATCACGTTACCGTCGGCGTGGTCACTGACGACCGCTAGATCCCCCGTCCCCAGCCGGAACAGCATGAGCGGGCTTGCAGGCACGAGGAGCGTCGCCCCCTGCGGTACGAGATGCAGGCTCACCCGCCCCGTCGCGGCCCACTCTAGGAGATACACGGCCTGCGCCTGGCGAAGGTCGGCGGGAAGCCCGGCTACTGCCGCTGCCGGGAACACAGCCGTCACATCCATATCAGGCAGCTCTTTCAGTCGCTCCGTCCGCAGCGCGACCAAACGCGCAAGATCTCCCGGTGACGCCCCAGGGAGTCCGGCTCGGAACACAGCGCGGGCGACCGCAGGACATTGGAGCAAGCCCGGCACCATCGCGGGAGTGATCGCAGTCAGGTGCCTCGCCGTGCGCTCGATGGATTCCAGATCCCTCGCCCAGTCAGGTAGTCCGGTACCTTCCGTGGTCCTCCGCCACGCAGCTAGAAGGACACCCTGGGCCCCAAGAGCGCTATCCAAAAGTGCAACATTGTCCCTTTTTGGTGTCCCTGTCCCGCGCTCCCAACGGTTCACGCTCGAATGCGATGTCTGACTCCGATCAGCTAGTTGTCGCTGAGTGAGCCCTGCTAGCTCTCGAAACTTGATGAGAGCTTCCTGAAAGGGAGTAAGGATCATGCGTGCCAGATTAGCAAGAGTGGCCCATTCAGGATCACGGAATCCCGAGATCATTCCGGAAGCTATGAGACAGCTAATTCTGGCCGCATTCTGGACCAAGGCCAAGCCATCGCAGGCATGCGGTGGGGCGGCTAAGTCGGGCACAAAAGAGCCTCGGCGGCCGAAGTAGAGAGCGGCCGCCGAGGCAAATGCCCCACCTGTCCGCAAAGACACGAGGTGAGACGAATGAAGCCTACCGCCACCCCGGCACCGAAACCAGATCCCGCGTCCGGGCCCGCTGTGCCCTACCCGCACCGGATCGGGTTTTCCGAGCCCCACCGGCACGGCATTCTTCTGGGCCACGAGCGCGACTACAGCGCCCTGTCCAACTGGGTGCACACCGTGGTCCCCCGCCGTCCCAGGCGCAACGTCCTCCAGGTCGCGCGAGCCCTGGTGTCGAACGCGCACCGGCACACCCGCTCGGGGGACCCCGGCGGGACCGTGCGGGTGGTCATCGACGTCAACCCGTTCCTGGTCACCGTCGCCGTGACCGACGGCGGCCCCCTGGGCGGCACCGCCGTCCCCTGTCCGCGCCTGGGCGACGCCCACCGCTCCCCGCTTCCCGGCCTCCACCTGGTGGACCACCTCGCCGTGTACTGGGACTGGGAATGGGAGTGGAAGGGCACCGCCCTCGGCCCTCTGACCGTACGCGCGGTCATCGAGAACCCCTGACCTGCGGGACACCGTTCCCGGCCGGAGACCGCCCCCTCCCCCTGCCGGGAACCCGTCCCCCTCGCACCACACGCCCTCGGGCCGTACACCCGGGGGTTCCCCGCCCGGTGGAACACCACCGGGCCGCGGGGCCGCCGCCGATAAGGGGGGCCGGCGGCCCCGCCCTACCCACTCGGGTCCGGTCGTACTTCCCCGGCCCGGACCCCCACCCACCATCGACCACCCACCCGCACACGCCCGACAACCGACAACACACGCTGACGGAGAACCACCGTGCCCACCGCGCCCCTGCCCGACCTGGTCGAGAACGCCGACGCCCTGCTCACCCCCGCAGAGGTCGCCCGCCTCTTCCGCGTCGACCCCAAGACCGTCACCCGCTGGGAAAAGGACGGCCGCCTGGCCTCGGTCAAAACCCTCGGCGGACACCGCCGCTACCCCCAGACCCAGATCAACGCCCTGCTCACCACCCCGCGCGACGGCGGAGCCGTCCTGGTGGCCCTGGAAGAGGTCCGCAACCTGGCCACCGCCCACGGCGACCCCACCGCCGCCGCCCGCATCAGCGACCTCATCACCACCCTGCGCACCCAGCCGCACCACCCCTGAGAAGGGAGGGACCAGGGTGAACGCGCCCTCCAGCGACGGCACCCCGCTCCTGCGCCCCTACACCGAGCACGCCGAACACCGCGCCCACACGGCGATGCACGAGCGGGAGCGGGCGGCGGCCGACGCCGCCGCGGGGCTGGCACGCCTGGCCCAGATCGCCGCCCAGCAACAGGTCGCCGCGGCCCAGGCCCGCCTGGACGCCGCCCGGGAGCGGGTGGACGCCGCCGACACCGCCTGCCTGGGCGCCGCGATCCGCCACTGGCACCACCACCGCACCACGACGCCCCCGGACGGGTGAAGCACGCGCCGCGCCCACGCGTCATCGGTCCTCCCCCACGATGGGAGGAAGACCGGTGACGAGGTCACTCGATCTCACGCGGGCCGTGCCGAAGGGGCGAAACACCCTGCGAGGACCGCTATCGTCCGGGGAGACACCCCCGCACCGCCGCGCGCTTCGTCGTGCGCGGCACACAGAAGGAAGACCGGCTTGCACACGAGCACCATGCCTCCCAGGGCCCCGCGCCCCGACCGCGGTGGCGGCATGCCGCCCTGGCTCCCCCGGGCCATGATGCTGGCCATGTGGATCGTCACGGCGTTCGGCATCGCCCTGTGGCTGTTCCTGCGGTTGCAGAACCTCATCGTGCTGCTGCTGATCTCGCTGTTCCTGGCGCTCGCGCTGGAACCCGCCGTCAACTGGCTCCACCGGCACCGCTGGCCGCGCGGTCCCGCGACCGGGGCCGTGATGCTCCTGGTCATGGCGCTGGTCGTGGCGTTCTTCAGCCTGCTCGGGTCCATGCTCGTCGGTCAGGTCCTGGCCTTCGCCGCCGAGGTGCCGGCGATGATCCGCGCCGCGCTGCACTGGGTCAACACCACGTTCGACACCACCTACTCGCCCACGACCCTGCTCAACGAGATCTCCAGCGCCAGCGGGGTCGTCGAGCAGTACGCCTCCGCGATCGCCGACAACGTCTGGGGGGCCGGGACGACCGTCATGGCCCTGCTCTTCAACGGCCTGGCGATCGCGCTCTTCACCTTCTACCTGTGCGCCGACGGGCCGCGCTTCCGCCGCGTGATCTGCTCGGTGCTGCCGCCCCGCACGCAGCGCGAGACGCTGCGCGCCTGGGAGATCGCCATCGAGAAGACCGGCGGCTACCTGTACTCGCGGGCGCTCCTGGCACTGGTCTGCGCCGGCGCGCACTACGCCGTGCTGGTCGTGCTGGACATCCCCTTCGCGTTCGCGCTGGCGCTGTGGGTGGGCGTGCTGTCGCAGTTCATCCCCACGGTCGGCACCTACATCGGCGGGGCCGTCCCGGTGCTCGTGGCCCTGCTGGTCGGGGTCTGGCCGGCGGTGTGGGTGCTGGTGTTCGTGATCGTCTACCAGCAGTTCGAGAACTACCTGCTCCAGCCGCGCATCACCGCCAAGACCCTGGACATGCACCCGGCGGTGGCCTTCGGCTCGGTCCTGGCGGGCGTGGCCATCCTGGGAGCGCCCGGCGCGCTGCTCGCGCTGCCGATGGGCGCGAGCCTCCAGGCCTTCCTGAGCACCTACATCCGCCGGTACGAGGTGGAGGAGCACCACCTGCTCTCGGCGGCCAGGGCCGGAGAGGGGCCCGCGGCGGACACCGGGGAGGCCGGGAACGGCGGCGCGCCCCCCGGGGACGACAGCGGACCCGGCGAGGACGGCGGTACCGGCGAGGGCGGTGGCGGGACCGCGACGGGGACCGGCGGGCGCACCGGGTCCACCCCGCCTCCCCAGGACTGACGAGCGGGACGCGGGCGGGGCCGGGGCTGCGGCCCTCCCCGGCGGGGAGCCGGTCCGGCATCGCGCGGGGTCCCCGGGCCGGAATGTCCGGCGGGGCGGGACGTCCCGCCCCGCCGGTCCCGTCAGTTCTCCGCGGCCAGGCCCGAGGGCTCCAGCACGTGGTGGCGTCCGAGGGGGAGCATGAGGGGCCTGCCGGTGGTCGGGTCGGGGATGACCCGGCTCTCCAGGCCGAACACCGCGCGCACGCTGTCCTCGGTGAGCACCTGTGCGGGCTCGCCCATGGCGTGCAGCCGCCCGTCCGCGAGCGCGATCAGCTGGTCGGCGTAGCGGGCGGCGAGGTTGAGGTCGTGCAGGACCATGACGATGGTCGTGCCGCGTTCCCGGTTGAGGTCGGTGAGCAGGTCGAGCACCTCGACCTGGTGGCTCACGTCGAGGAACGTCGTGGGTTCGTCCAGCAGCAGCAGGTCGGTCTGCTGGGCGAGGGCCATGGCGATCCACACCCGCTGGCGCTGGCCTCCGGAGAGCTCGTCGACCGACCTCTCGGCCAGGTCGGAGGTGTGCGTCGCCTCCAGTGCCGCCGCCACCGCGGCGTCGTCCTCCCGGCTCCAGCGGGTGAACATCCCCTGGTGGGGGTGGCGTCCTCGGCCCACGAGGTCCGCGACGGTGATCCCCTCGGGGGCGATCGGCGACTGGGGCAGCAGGCCCATGGTGCGCGCCAGCTCCTTGGCGGGCGTGCGGTGCACCTCCTTGCCGTCGAGGACCACCCGCCCCTTCCTGGGGGCGAGGAGGCGAGACATCGACCGCAGGAGCGTGGACTTCCCGCAGGCGTTCGCCCCGACGATCACCGTGATGCCGCCCGGCCGCACGGCGAGGTCGAGGGATTCGATGACCACCCGGTCTCCGTAGCCGAGCGCGAGGTCCTGGACCTCCAGGGAGTGGTTCGCGGTCACAGGGAGCCTCCGGCGCGGTTGGTGCGGACGATCAGGTAGACGAGGTAGGGCGCGCCGAGCACGCCGGTGACGACGCCGACCGGGAAGCGCGTCCCGAAGGCGTACTGGCCGGCGAGGTCCGCGACCAGGACCAGGAGCGCGCCCACGAGGGCCGACGGCACCAGGAGCGAGCCGCCGGGCCCCACGATGCGGGCGGCGATGGGCCCGGACAGGAACGCGACGAACGCGATCGGCCCGGCCGCGGCGGTCGCGAAGGCGATGAGGCCGACGGCGGCGACGATGACGATCACCCGGGTGCGTTCGACACGCACCCCGAGCGCGGAGGCGGTGTCGTCCCCCAGCTGCATCGCCGAGAGGTTGCGGGCCTGGCTCAGCAGGAGGGGCGCCAGGACCGCCAGGGCCAGCAGGACCGGCACCGTCTCGGTCCAGGTGGAGCCGTTGAGGCTGCCGGTCAGCCAGCGCATGGCCTCCTGGAGGTCCCATTCGGCCGCCTGGGAGAGGACGTAGCTGGTGAGGCTGTCGAGCATCGCGGCGATGCCGATGCCGATGAGGATCAGGCGGGTCCCGGCGACCCCGCCGCGGAACGCGAGGGCGTAGATGAGCAGGGCGACGGCGAGTCCGGCGGTGATCGCGACGGCGGACACCCCGGTCCGGCCCAGGGAGAGCACCACGATGGCGAAGGCCGCCGCCGCACTCGCCCCGGAGCTGATCCCGATGATGTCGGGGCTGGCCAGGGGGTTGCGCAGCATCGTCTGGAAGGTGACGCCGCCGATGCCGAAGCAGAGCCCGGCCGCGACCGCCAGCACTGCCCGGGGCAGGCGCAGCGTGCCGACGGTGAAGGAGGCCCCGGGCACCTGCTCGCCCAGGATCACGGCGACGACGTCGGCGGGCGGGTAGAACGTCCGGCCCACCATGAGGCTGGTGGCGAACACGGCGGCGATGAGGACCGCGAGCACCGCGACGACGGCGCCCCGCCTGGCGGTGCGCCGGATCCGGCCGCGGGTGACGGCCTCGACGCCGAGGGGTCGGATGGCGGTTTCCGCGCTCACAGGGCACGCACTTTCTGGCGACGGACGATGTAGATGAAGACCGGTGCGCCGATCAGCGCCGTCACGATGCCCACCTCGACCTCGGCCGGACGGGCCACGACGCGGCCGACGACGTCGGCGGCGGTGAGCAGCGCCGCGCCGAGCAGTGCGGAGAACGGCAGCAGCCACCGGTGGTCCACGCCGATCAGCAGACGGCACATGTGCGGCACGACGAGGCCGACGAACATGATGGGGCCGGCGGCCGCGGTGGCCGCACCGCACAGCAGCACGGCGCCGAGCCCGGCGGTCGCGCGCACGAGGGCGACGCGCTCGCCGAGCCCGGCCGCCAGGTCGTCGCCCAGGGCGAGGGAGTTCAGGGCCCGCGCCGACATCAGGCTGAGGACGAGCCCCACGGCGAGGAAGGGCAGGACGCGGACGACGCCGTCGAAGGACGCGCCGCCGACACCGCCGATCTGCCACATCCGGAAGCTCCCGGCCACGTCGTTGCGCGGCATCACCACGGCGGTCACGAGCGAGGAGAACGCCGCCGAGGTGGCGGCGCCCGCGAGCGCGAGCTTCAGGGGCGTGGCCCCGCCCCGGCCGAGCGAGCCCACGGTGTACACGAAGACGGCCGCGGCGGCGGCCCCGCCGATCGCCACCCAGATGTAGCCGCTCGGGGACGTGAGTCCGAAGAAGACCATGCCGCAGACCACGGCGAGGGAGGCGCCCATGTTCACGCCCAGGATGCCCGGGTCGGCGAGGGGGTTGCGGGTCACGCCCTGCATGACCGCCCCGGACAGGCCGAGGGCGGCGCCGACGAGCACCGCGAGGAGGGTGCGCGGCACCCGCTTGGTGACGGCGGCCTGCTCGATCGTCTCGTCCGCGCCGCCCAGGGCGGCGGCGACGTCGGCGAGGCCGACGATGCGGGAGCCCCAGGCGACGGAGGCCAGCATGGCCGCCGCGAGCACCGCGAGGGCGAGGAGCAGCCAGAGCGAACGCGCCCGCACCGGGCGCCGCGCGGCGCCGGCGTCCGGTGCGGGACGGGTGACGGCCATCGTCACTGGACCTTGTCGGCGGCCTCGGCGAGCGCGGCGACGTAGTCTTCGAGCACCCACGAGATCGACAGCGGGGTCGGGTTCGCGGCGGTGGCCAGGGGGGAGCTGCCGGGCAGGAGGTAGACCGAGTCGCGCTCCACGGCGGGCATCTTGGAGAGCAGCGGGTCGCTCTGGAGGAGCTCCAGCAGCTCGCCGGTGTCGTCGCCGTAGCCGGTGATGATGTCGACGTCGTCGAAGGCGTCGATCTGCTCGGTGCTCTGGGAGAGGGAGAACTGGTCGGTGCCTGCGGAGAGTTCCGCGATGCTCCCGGGGGTCTCCAGGCCCAGGTCCTCGAAGAAGAGGGTCCGGGTGTCGTGGGTGGTGTAGAAGCCGATCTGGCTGACGTCCGTCGGGTCGACGTGGGTCATGAACATGGCCGACTTGCCCTCGAGCTGCGGGTACTCGGCGACGACGTCGGCGATCTCCTGCTCCAGGTCGGCGATGAGCTGGTCGCCCTCCTCGGCCAGGCCGATGGCCTGGCTGTTGAGCCGGATGATGTCGCGCCACGACGTGGCCCAGGGGCCCTCGGGATAGGCGACGACGGGGGCGATGTCGCTCAGCGTGTCGTAGTCCTCCTGGGTGAGACCGGAGTAGGAGGCGAGGATGACGTCGGGCTGGGTGTCGGCGACGGCCTCGAAGTCGATGCCGTCGTTCTCGTCGAAGAGCACCGGCGTCTCGGCGCCGAGCTCGTCGAGCTTCTCGTCGACCCAGGGGAGGACGCCGTCGTCGTCATCGTCGCCGAAGTTGGCCTCGGCCATGCCGACGGGGACGACGCCGAGCGCCAGCGGGACCTCGTGGTTGGCCCAGTTCACGGAGGCGACCCGCTCGGGCTGCTCCTCGATGGTGGTGGTGCCCAGGGCGTGCTCGATGACGATCGGGTACTCGCCGGACCCGCCTTCGGCGGCGGCCTCCTCTTCTTCCGGCTGGGCGCCGCATGCGGCGAGGGTGAGGACGGTGACTGCGGCAGCGGTCAGTGCCGTGAACCGGTGGGAGCGCATCAGGGAACATCCACTCTTGGAGGAATGAGGGTAGGCTCGCCTAAATTAGCAGAACCTCAATCCTCCCAAAACGGAGGTAGGCGGATAAACCTCCTGCCCACGGGACGCGGGCCCCAGGATCCCGCCCCCGGTGGCGGATCGGGGCCGCCCGCTCCGGGCGCGGGGGCGCGGGGGCGCGGGGGCGCGGGTAAGGTCTCGGTCAGGTCCCCGAGCACCGTGTTCCCTCCGGTCCGCAGAAGCATGTCCCAAGGCCGGGAGCTCCCGGACGACCGCCGGCGCACCGGTTCCCGGACCGACCCGCGGGGGACGGCGTCCGGGACGGGTGCTGCGGCGGTCCCGGGCACGGTCCGCAGGAAGGGGTTCGATGGGTCACCGGTATGCGCTGCCCCTGGTCTTCTCCGGGGGCGTGATCGGCACGGGACTGCGCCACCTGGCGGGGGTCGCCGGAGAGGCGTTCGACGCGGGGGTCCTGGCCACACTGGCGGTCAACGTCGCCGGGGCCTTCCTGCTCGGCCTGCTGCTCCAGACCCTGTCCTCGCGCGGGCCGGAGACGCCGGCCGTCGCACGGGTGCGGCTGTTCCTCGGCACCGGCGTGCTCGGATCGTTCACCACCTACAGCGCCCTGGCCGTCGAGACCGTCTCCCTCTCGGCGCAGCCGGGACCGGCCGCCGCCGCGGCGTACACGGCGGCGAGCATCGCCTTGGGGCTGCTCGCCGCGCTGGCCGGGATCCTGGCGGCCGGCGGCGGCCGGTCCCCCGCGATGTGCTCCCGCCCCGACGGGGAGCCGCGGTGACGGGGGTCCTGATCGCCCTGTGCGGGGGGCTGGGCGCGGCGGTCCGCTTCCTGGTGGACGGCGCCGTCCGCGACCGGTGGACCACGACACTGCCCTGGGCCACCCTGGTCGTCAACACCAGCGGCTCTCTCCTCCTGGGGGCCCTCACCGGGGCGGTGGTGTTCCACGGGGTCGCGCCCGCGTGGACGGGCCCGGCCGGGGTGGGCTTCTGCGGCGGCTACACCACCTTCAGCACCGCCATGGTGGAGACGGTCCACCTGGCACAGCACCGGGGCCGGCCGCACGCGCTCGCCAACATCGCCCTGACGGCCGTCGTGCCCGTACTCGCGGCGGCGGCCGGGTTCGGGGCCGCCGCGCTGGTGTGAGGACCTGCCCGCGCCACCGCCCGGCCGCGCCCGTGCGTCCGGGGCCGCGGCGGCACGACCGCCGCGGCCCCGTAGCCGGTCACCTCACGCGCCCCCGGCGGCCGACCGCTCCACGATCCGGGCCGCGGAGGTCCCGGGCCGCAGGTCCAGCTGTTCCCAGGGGGCCGTGTCCCGCCGGAGCCGCCGGTCGTGGGTGGCGATCACCACGGCCGCCCCGGTGGAGCCGAGCCCCTCGGTGAGCTCCTCGACGAGGGCGATCGAGAGGTGGTTCGTCGGCTCGTCCAGCAGCAGCGCGTCGGGGCGCGACGCCAGCGCCATCGCCAGGTCGAGCCGCCGCTGCTGGCCCATGGACAGCTCGCGCAGCGGCCGTGCGGCGTCCCGGGCCGGGAGCAGGCCGAGGGCGGAGAGGGGGACCGCCTCCCCCTCGGCCAGGGTGCCCGAGCCGACGAGCCGCGCCACGTGGGCGGAGTACACCTCGTGGGCACGGCGCGCGCCCGCGCGCGGCGACTCCTGCGCCAGCAGGCGCACCCGGGCCGTGCGCGCGGTCCGCACACCGCCCCCGGTCGGCTCGACGAGCCCCGCCAGCACCGACAGGAGCGTCGACTTTCCCGCCCCGTTGGCCCCGGTGACCACGACCCGGTCGCCGGAACGGAGCGTGAGCGAAACCGGCCGGTCCAGGCGCCCCGCCACGGTGACCCCCTCGGCCGCGACCAGGTCCGTCCCGGGCCGCGCCCGCAGCTCCGGCATGCGGAACCGCAGCGGGGGCGGGGGCACGGTGAGCGCGTGCTCCTCCAGGTCCTCGCGCCGCCGGTGGACGGCGCGCACCAGGGCGGGCGCCCGGGTGGCCCGCTGGTGCTTGCCGGTCCCCTTCTCCGGGCGCCACCCGCTGACGAGCCGGTTCTGCGCCGCCGACAGGTCCTGGGTCAGGCGGGCGTGCTCGACCTGCTGCTGCTCGTACTCGGCCGCCCAGCGCTCCCGCTCCGCACGCCGGCCCTCCTGGTACCCGGCGAAGCCCCCGCCGTAGACGCGGGGTTCGCCGTCGCGGCTCGGGTCGAGGTCGAGCATCGTCGTGGCCACGTCCGAGAGCAGGGCGCGGTCGTGGCTGACGAGTGCCACCCCGTTGTGGTGGCCGCGCAGCCGCTCGGTCAGGAAGTCCAGGCCGGCGGCGTCGAGGTGGTTCGTGGGCTCGTCGAGCAGCAGGAAGTCGTGCGAGGCACCCAGCAGGCACGCCAGCCGCACGCGGTAGCGCTGTCCGACCGACAATCGCTCCAGGGGGCGCGACCGGTCGGTGACGGCCCCCAGGTTCTCCAGGGCCAGGTCGACGCGCCGGTCGGCGTCCCAGGCGTCCAGCGCCTCCGCGGCGTCCAGGGCCGCCGCGTACTCCTCGGCGGCGCAGGGGAGCCCGTCGGCCAGCGCCGCGGCGCTCGCGTCGAGCGCGGCCAGGGCGGTCCGCGCGGCGGCGAGTTCGACGTCGACCAGGTCGCCGACGGTCCGGCCGCCGTCCGCCTCCATCTCCTGTTCGGCGACGCCGACCGTGCCCACGCGCCGGACGGTTCCGGCGTCGGGCGCGAGCGTCCCGGCGAGGACGTGCAGCAGCGTGGACTTGCCGCGTCCGTTCTCGCCGACGATCCCCCACCGCGATCGCGGGGTGAGGGCCATGTCGACGCCGGACAGGACCGTGCGCCCGCCGCGGTCGACGCGTACTCCGGACAGGGTGATCTGCGCCCGCTCTCCTGCGGGCAGGCCGGACACGGGGTTGACGGTGGTCATTCTCTCCTCCGAACAGAGCTCCGCCCCGGCGGTGGACGCGAGGGGTGCGGGAGCTCTCCGAGCTGACGGGACGACCCCTTCGGGGGTCATGGCAGACGTCGCGGGCCCGCGGCCACAGCGGCTGTGGGGCGGGCGCTCGGAATGCGCTCAGAGGTAGAGAGGTAGATGCACGTTGCCCATGGTAGTCACCGTGCGAATCTGTGGCCAGGGGTTTTCCGGCGGTCCCGGCCGGTCGGCCGTTCGCTCCGCCGGGCGGGGGACGCCTCCGGGGTCGCACGGCGCCGCCGCGGAGGCGCCGTCCCCCGTGGACCGCTCTCGGCGGCGGGGCATCTCCTTCGCCCCGTGGGCCCGTCCGGGGCGAAGGCGGCCGTGCGCGTCCCCCCGTCAGGCAGGGGCGCGGCCCCGGCCGGGGGCCGGG
>NZ_JBSHDN010000134.1:0-18305 GCF_053616335.1 Nocardiopsis sp. NPDC055824 | reverse complement strand
GGGCGCCCCCGTCCGCGTCCGCCCGACCGCCCCACCGCCCCGGAGGACGGGAGCCGGTGCTCGGCACGCGGGCCCGACCTCCTAGGCCCCGAGGTGGACCTCACGGAGGTAGTCGAGGGTCTCCCCCGGGCGGAGGGCGACCAGTCGGAGGTGGTTGAGGATGTTCTGGTAGCGCACCACCTCGTCGGGCTCCTCCAGGTAGATGCCGTCGGTGTCGGTCTCCAGGTAGACGACCATCGGGTCGATGGGCTCGGGGAACTCCATGATCACGAAGGGGCCGCCGGCACCGGGGTTGAGCTTGGCCGCCAGGGTCATCTGGACGGTGACGTGGGGGCGCTCCGCCATCTCCACGATGTGCGCCACCTGGGCCCGCTTGGCGTCGGGGAAGTCCCGGAGCCTCAGCAGCGCCCCCTCGTCGAAGACCGCGTACAGCTCCGGCGGGTCCTCGTCGTCCAGAATGCGCTGGCGGGTCATCTTGGCGTCCGTCACCCTGCGGATGTCCTGGGGGTTGGCCATCCCGGCCAGGGCCGTCACCCGCATGTACTCGGGCACCTGGAGAAGGCCCGGCACGACGATCGGCTGCCAGGTGGTGATGGAGCTCGCCTCGGTCTCGAAGCCGACGTAGCGCGCGGCGAGGACGTCCCGGTAGCGGCTCCACCAGCCCCGTTCGAGGGCCTGGCGGCACAGGTTGAGGATCTCGTCGTACTCCTGGCCGGGCCCGACCCCGAAGGCGTCCAGGACGGCTCGGACCTCGCTGAGTCTGGGGCGCTTCTTCACGCCGGACTCGATGTTGGAGTAGGTGGACTTGGACAGGCCCGAGGCGGCGGCGGCCTCTTCGCTGGTCTTCCTCGCGGCCAGCCGCAGCCGCCGGAGTTCGGCGGAGAGGCGGCGGCGCCGGATCGTGGGTGAGTACCTGGTCGCCATGATGCCCCAATCGTAGGACTCGGGATGTCCCTCCGGTGGGGCAATCCGGGGAACCCGGGGTCCGAAACCGCGCCCGGCCCCGGAATCCCGCACCGGGCCCCGCGGGCCCGGTCCCGGAACCCCGCCCGCCGGCATCACACCCGTCCGGGCCCGGGCGCGACCGCCGTCCGGCGGGGCGCGCACGCGAACGGTCGCAAAGTATTCGACAATGCCGCACATCGATCACGAAGCGGGTTCACACAGTGGTCTCTGGTCACACCGGCAGCACGACGCCCCCGTCAGGACCGGCACGGGGCCGACGACACCCCGGACGGATGACCTCAGATCGTGCCGCCGTTCGGCATTGTCGTATTATGCAGGCGACACACGTCTGAAGGGTCTGAGCCCGTTCAGGCGCTTGCGGAGTCCCCGCCATCCCTCCGAACGGACGGAGCACCAGCCCATGACCACCAGCGCCCGCCAGAACGACACCTCCTCCGCCCGCTCCCGCACCCGGGACGAACTCTCCCGGGGAACCTTCGACCTCCTCGTCGTCGGCGGCGGCATCCTCGGCACGTCCGCCGCGTGGACCGCCACCCAGGCCGGGCTCCGGGTGGCCATGGTCGACTCCGGCGACTTCGCCGGGGCCACCTCCAGCGCCTCCTCCAAACTGGTGCACGGCGGACTGCGCTACCTCCAGACCGGCAACGTGCGCCTGGTCGCGGAGAACCACCGGGAGCGCCGCTCCCTCGCCTCCGACGTGGCCCCTCACCTGGTCAACCACATGCCGTTCCTGGTCCCCGTCTACTCGGGCGGGCCCCACGGCGCCGCGAAGATGGGCGCCGGGGTCTTCCTGTACTCGGCCCTGTCCGCGTTCGGCGACGGGATGGGCCGCCTGCTCTCCCCCGCCCAGGCCAAGCGCCTCGCGCCCGGACTGCGCACCGAGGGCCTGCGCTCGGTGGCCGCCTACAGCGACCACCAGATGAACGACAGCCGCATGGCCGTCATGACCGTGCGCGCCGCCGCCGACGCCGGCGCGGTGGTGCTCAACCACGCCGAGGTGGTGGGCCTGCGCACCACACGGGGCAGGGTCACCGGCGCCGACCTGCGCGACCGCGTCGGGGGCCACGAGTTCGGGATCGACGCCCGCCTGGTCCTCAACGCCACCGGGCCCTGGGTGGACGGCCTGCGGCGGATGGAGGACCCGGCGGCCGGGCCCAGCGTGCGCCTGTCCAAGGGCGCCCACCTGGTCCTGCGCACGCCCGAGCCGTGGCGCGCGGCGCTGACCATCCCCGTGGACCGGTACCGGGTCTCGTTCGCCATCCCGTGGGAGGGGAGGCTGCTGCTCGGCACCACCGACGAGGAGTACACCGGCGACCCGGCCGAGGTGGGGGTGGTCCCCTCCGACGTCGAGCAGATCCTGGGCGAGGCCGCGGTGGGCATCGACGCCCCCTACCTGGACGCCTCCCAGGTGACGTACTCCTTCGCCGGCCTGCGGGTGCTGCCGGGAGGCCCCGGCGGCACCAGCGCGGCCAAGCGGGAGACCGTGGTGAGCCAGGGGCGCGGCGGGATGCTGTCGGTGGCGGGCGGCAAGTGGACGACGTACCGACACATCGGCCGCACCGTCCTGGAGGAGCTGCGCAAGGTCTCGGCGGTGCCCCTGGGCGAGGACATGGTCGACCCGCTGCGCACCGTGCCGCTCCCCGGGCTGGCCAGCCCGGACGCGGTGACCCAGCGGCTCATCATCGACCGCGAGCCGGGCGCCCGCCTCGACCCGCTGGTCGCACGCCACCTGGCGTCGCACTACGGAAGCCTGGCGATGGACATCGCGGTCCTGGTCCGGGACCTCCCGGAGCTGGGCGAGCGCATCCACCCCGACGGGCCCGACATCTGGGCGCAGGTGGTCTTCGCGCGGGACCGCGAGTGGGCCGTGACCGTCGACGACGTGCTGCGCCGACGCACCACGGTGACCGTGCGCGGCCTGGACACCCCGGAGGTGCGCGAGCGCACGGAGGCGCTGCTCGCGGACTGACCCGCCTCGCGGCACCCCGTCGGCCGCCGTCCCCTCACGGGGGCGGCGGCCGGTCCCGTGAGGGGGCACGGGGCCCGGGACGGCTGTCCCGACCGGGCCCCGGACACGCGAACGCCCCGGAAGGCGGTGCCTTCCGGGGCGTCCTACGACGTTCTACGTCTTAGAGCGCGACGACGTTCTCGGCCTGCGGGCCGCGGGTGCCGGCGACGATCTCGAACTCCACGCGCTGGTTCTCCTCCAGGTTGCGGAAGCCGCTACCCTGGATGGCGCTGTAGTGAACGAAGGCGTCGGGGCCACCGTCGTCGGGGGAGATGAAGCCGAAGCCCTTCTCGCCGTTGAACCACTTCACAGTTCCCTGAGCCATGTTCTCTCCTTCAGCTCGGTGTACACGAACGCATACTCACGTCCGAGAATTGCCGCGAGCCGACTCCAAGAGAAACCGCCCGCCGGTCACAAACTCCGCGGGCAAGACACCAACTGCGAAATTCAACGACTAACAATCTTCACCGAACTTACCACAGCCCGGCCAGCTCGCGAAGGTTTTCGGTGTGGCAACTCGCACGGCCCCATCAGGAATACCGGCGGGCGGGGAGGGAACCGCGCGCGGCGGACCCCGTGGTCACGGGCGTGTCACGGCCTGTTCGCGGACCCGTCACCGCGATGTCGTTCCCGCACTTCAGCGCGGAGGGCTCCCGGGCGCTCCCCGCACCGGCCCGCCGCCGCCCCCTCGGCGCGGAGCCCCTCCGTGCGGTCTTCCGGAAGGCTCCGCACGCGCCCGGGGACCCCCGAGGAACGCCCCCCGGGGGGCACGATGCGGGGCCTGCGCGCGCCGACGACTTCGCGATCGCGCGCGTATGGGTGCGTATGGGCGCGCAGGAGAACGATCCCCACTGGTTTCGTAGGTGAATTCCGTTTTCGGCCGACGGAGTCGGAGACGGCGGCCGAAGAACCCCGCGGCTCCGGTGGGAGCGGCGCGCGTGCCCGACCGCCCCCACCACGTGCGCCGCCCCGGCCACGCACGGTCCGGGGCGGCGTGGCGGCGCGCACGGGCTACCCCTGGTCGATCCCGACGAAGTGTCCCTCCTCCACCTCGAGCAGCGGAGCGGACTCCTCGTCCGCCGCCACCGGGAGGACGACGTCCTCCGGCGGGTTCGCCGCCAGCTCCGCGTCGACCTCCGCCCAGGTGCGGTGCAGCTGCGGCACGCACGAGAGGAGGTGGCGGCTGTAGGGGTGGAGGGGGTTCTCGAACACCCTGAGCGTGGGACCCATCTCCGCGACGGCGCCCTTGCGCAGGATCACCGACTTGTCGCTGACGTAGTTGCCGAGCGACAGGTCGTGGGTCACGAACAGGATGCCGAGCCCGCGCTCCTTGAGGTCGCTGAGCAGGTTGAGCACGTCGATGCGCGTGGACGCGTCCAGCATGCTGATGATCTCGTCGGCCACCAGCAGCTTGATGTCCAGGAGCAGCGCCCGCGCGATCAGCACCCGCTGCAGCTGGCCGCCGCTGAGCTGGTGGGGGTACTTGCCCAGGACGTTTCCCGGGTCCAGTCGGACCGTGGCCAGCGCGGCCAGGACCCGGTCCCGCCAGTCCGCGTCCGAGACCCCCGGGAAGTAGGAGGTCCTGATCATCTCGAAGACGCGGTCGGCCTTGAAGATCGGGTTGAAGCAGCTGAACGGGTCCTGGAAGACCCCCTGCACCCTGCGGTAGTACTCCTTGCGCGCGGCGTGGCCCCGGATGGTGGTGATGTCGGTGCCGTCGAACGTGATCGTGCCGCCGGTCGGCCTGCTCAGGCCGAGCACCATCTTGCCGAGGGTGCTCTTGCCGCTGCCGCTCTCACCGATGAGCGAGACGACCTCGCCGGGCTCCACCGTCAGGCTGACGTCGCGCACCGCGCGCAGGCGGCCGCCGCCGAACGCGCCGACCCGGTACACCTTGTGCACATGGCTGAGTTCCAGCACGGTCTACCTCACCCCGTCTTCCAGCAGGCGGCCCAGTGGCCGGGTTCGATCTCCAGCAGCGGCGGCTGTTCGGAGCACTTGGAGAAGGCCATCGGGCAGCGGTCCTTGAACCGGCAGCCGGTCGGCGGGTTCAGCAGGCCGGGCGGCGTCCCGGGGATGCCCTCCAGGCGCCCCTGCTCCATGGTCGAGCCGACCTCGGGGAGAGCCGAGATGAGCATCTGGGTGTAGGGGTGGCGCGGCGCGTTGATGATGGTCTTCGCGGGGGCCTTCTCCGCGATGCGGCCCGCGTACATCACCATGATCGTGTCGGCCATCTGGTACACGAGCGAGATGTCGTGGGTCACGAACACCATGCTCTTGACGTACTCGCGGTCACGGAACTCCACGAGCGACTCGGCGACCGACCGCTGCGTCGACACGTCCAGCGCGGAGGTGACCTCGTCGGCGATGAGCAGCGACGGGTTGAGCAGCGTGGCCATCACCATGACGACGCGCTGCTTCATGCCGCCCGACAGCTCGATCGGGAACCGGTTCAGCACGTCCGCGTCGAGTCCGACCAGCTCCAGGCGCCGGGTGAGCTCCTGGGAGATGTCGGCCGGACGGACGCCGCGCGAGCGCAGCAGCTCGTTGATCATCCGCCCGATCTTGCGGGTGGGGTTGAGCGCGCTCATCGCGTACTGCGGGATGAGCGAGATCTCGTGGTAGCGGAGGGGCACCATCGCGTCGTCGTCCGCGATCGGCACGTCCTTGCCGTCCAGGTCGATGGTGCCGCCGACGTGGCGCATCCGCGAGTCCAGCCGGATCAGGCTCTTGCCGAGGGTGGTCTTGCCGCAGCCGGACTCCCCCGCCAGGCCCATGATCTCGCCGTCGGCGAGGTCGAACGTGACTCCGTCGAGGGCGTGGACGTCCCCGCGCAGGGTCTGGTAGTAGACCTTCAGGTCGTTGACGCGCAGGGTCATTACAGCTCCCGCAGCTTGGGGTTGAAGATTTCGTCCAACCCGACGTTGAGGATGTACAGCGAGCTCACGATCACCGTGATGCCGAGGCCCGGCGGAACGAACCACCACCACATCCCGAACTGCAGGGCGCTCCACGCGACGGCGCTCTCCAGCATCAGGCCGAGGGACACCCCGTCCGAGGGGCCGAGCCCGATGAAGTCGAGGCCCGCGGCGATGAGGATGGCGCCGCCGAACAGCAGGATGAAGGACATCACCAGGTAGGAGCTCATGTTCGGGGCGATCTCGGTGGTGATGATCTTCCCCGTGCGCCGGCCGCTGAGGCGGGCCAGGTCCACGTAGTCGCGGGTGGCCAGCGAGAGCGCCTGCGAGCGGACCGCGCGCGCCGCCCACGGCCAGGAGGTGAGGCCGATGAAGAGGCCCTGCACGAACACGCCTCGCGCGTCCAGGTAGGCGATCGCGACGATCAGCACGACCATCGCGGGCAGGACCAGGACCACGTTCGTGAGCATGTTGAGGATCTCGTCGACGATCCCGCCCTTGTAGCCGGCGATGAAGCCGACCGCCGTGCCGATGACGAACGCGACGCCGCCGCCGAACACGCCGATGAGGAACGTGGTGCGGACCCCGAACACGAACTGCGCCCAGATGTCCTGGCCGAAGGAGGTGGTGCCCAGCCAGAACTCGCCGCTGGGGGGCTGGCTCTGGGGGCCGACGTACTCGTTGGGCCCGTGGTCGACGAAGAGGGGGCCGATGAGGCCGAGCAGGAGGAACGCGAGGACGATGCCCAGGCCGATGAGCAGCTTGGGGTTGCGGCGGGCGTAGTGCAGTGTCTCGGAGCCCTTGCGCGGAGCCGCGGGTTCGGCTGCGGGCTGGGCTCCGGGCGCCCCGGCGACGTTGGTCATGACGAGCCTCCCGTCATCTGGACCCGGGTGCGCGGGTCAACCAGGACGTACACGATGTCGATGATGAAGTTGGCGATCAGCACCCCGACGACCACGAACAGGAAGATCCCCTGGAGCAGGAAGAAGTCCCGGCTGTTCAGCGACTGGATGATGAGGGTGCCGAGGCCGGGGTAGTTGAACACGATCTCGGTGAGCAGCGATCCGGCGATGATCGTGCCCAGCTGCACCGCGAGCCCGGTGATCTGGGGCAGCATCGCGTTGCGGAAGGCGTACTTGCGGACCAGCCTGCGCGGCGCGCCGAGGGCCTGGAGGTAGTTCGAGTAGTCCGCCTCCAGCTCGTAGATGATCATGTTCCGCATGCCGATCGCCCAGCCGCCCAGCGCCACGACGAACATGGACAGGAACGGCAGGAACCAGTGGCTGATCAGGTCGGAGATGAACAGCCAGGTGAACTCGGGCCGGAGGGAGAAGCTGTATCCGTTCGCGACCGGGAAGACCCCGGCGACGACGCCCAGGCTCCAGGCGAGCAGCAGGGCCAGCCACATGTAGGGCGTGGCGGTCAGGACGTACCCGAGCGGCAGGATCGTGTTGTCGAGGATCTTGCTCCGGGCGGCGAAGGCCCCGAAGTGGTTGCCGACGACCCAGCTGAGCAGGATCGCGGGGAGCAGCACTGCCAGGGTGAAGGGCACCGCACGCAGGATGACGTCGGTGACGGGTTCGGGGTAGAGCATCACGCTGACGCCCAGGTCGCCCCGGAGCAGGCCGCCCCAGAAGCTGAAGTACTGCTGGTACAGCGGTGTGTCGAGGCCGAAGACCTCGTTGTAGTAGGTGGTCATGCGCTCGAGCGCCTCGGGGTTGCCGACCGAGGCTCGCGCGAGCATGCTGCGGACGGGGTCGCCCGGCATGAAGCGCGGGATCATCCAGTTGATGGTGACCGCGATGACGAACGTAAGCAGGTAGACGAAGAGCTTACGGCCGATGTAGCGCCACACACGTTCCTCCAGGTGATGGCGGCGGACAGGCGGGGTCCCCGGAGGGGCACGGCAGCGGACCCGGGAAGGGGAAGGGGTCCGCCCCGTGCCCCTCGGGGGCTCCCCGGCCGGGCGCGTACGCCGTGCTCCGGCCGGGGTGGGGGGTCGACGGGTGCGCGGAGGAGAGTGTCCGCGTGCCCCCTAGCCGACCGGTTCGATCTCCGCGAGGGTGTAGATGGCGCCCATCTCGAGCCAGCCGTTCCAGAACGTCGCGGCGCTCTGCGGAGCGCCCTCCTGCTCGCTGGGCCAGTTGGTCCAGGTCTCGTTCGTGGACTGCGACCAGAGGCCGTTGTACCAGAGCGGGATGGCCGGGAGCTCGGCCAGCTGGATCTCCTGGATCTGCGAGGTGATCTCGGCCGCGCCCTCCACGTCGTCCGCGGGGACGGCGGCCAGCTGCTCGACGAGCTGCCACGCCTCCTCGTTCTCGTACCGCCCGAAGTTGACGGTGGTCTGCTGCTCGTTGACGGGCAGCTGGAAGAGGTAGTCGTAGTAGGTCCACGGCGTGTTGCTCATCGGACGCTCGTTGTTGATCACCAGGTCGAACTCGCCCGAGTTGCGGTTCTCGGACAGCAGGTCCTCTTCGGGGAACTGGGCCTCGATGTTGATGCCGACCGCCTGGGCGTGCCCCGCGATCAGCCGGGCGGCCTCCATCCAGTCGGTCCAGCCGGAGGGGACCTCCAGGGTGAGGGCGATGGGCTCGCCGTCGGGCGTCTCGACGTAGCCGTCGCCGTCCTCGTCCATGTAGCCGGCGTCCTCGAGGATCGCGACGGCCTCATCGGCGTCGAAGGTGAAGCCCTCCTGCTCGACCAGCTCCTGGTCGATGTACTCGTCCCACTCGGGCAGCAGGCCCGTCGGGCTGGCCGCCTGGACCAGGTCCGTGTAGGGGCCGGCGATGATCTGCTCCATGTCGATGGAGTGGGCCAGCGCCTGGCGGAAGGCCGCGTCGTCGAGCGGCGCGCGCGTGACGTTGGGGACCAGCCACGCGGTGTTCGCGCTCTTCATGTACGGCGGACCGTCGTAGAAGCTGGTGACGTTGGGGTTGCTGTTGAGGATCTGGTCGATCCCCGGGAGGAAGTTGTTCGAGAGGTCGATGTCCCCCTGGTTGATCATGTTCATCGTCACCTCGTTTGAGGCGTTGACGATGTCCACGATGTAGCGGGGCTGCATCTCCAGGTCGAGTGCCTCGGTGCCCCACCACTCGTCGTTGCGCTCCCAGACCATCCGGTCGTCGGTGTGCGACTCGTAGACGTAGGGGCCGGTGGCGACGATGTCCTCGTTGGCGCTGTCCGTGAGCGCCGTCTCCTCCATGTCGGCCCAGATGTGGGCGGGGAGGACGGGGTTGAGGTAGACCCAGTTCATCCACTCCTGGGGGCGGTTCTCCGAGAAGGTGACGGTCACCGTGCGCTCGTCGGTGGCCTCGGCGCTCTCGATGAAGTTCCAGATGTTGCTGTAGGAGACGGAGCCGAACTGGCCCAGCTCCAGGGTCGCGACGACGTCCTCGGCGACCAGGGGCTCGCCGTCCGACCAGGTGATCCCCTCGCGGAGGGTGATCTCGTGGACGTTCTCCGCGGTCCACTCGTCGCTCTCCGCGAGCCAGGGGACGTACTCGCCCTCGTTGGGGTCGTACAGGAAGAGCGTCTCGTAGGCCAGGCCGATCGTGCCGGGCGCGTACTGGCCCTTCATGAGCGGGTTCCAGCTGACCGGCGGACCCCATGCCGTACCCGTGGTGTACAGCGTCTCGCTCCGGGGGTACGACCCGGAGCCCTCCTCGTTCCCGCCGCCACCCGAGCACGCAGTGGCCGTGATGGCCAGTGCCGCGAGTGCCGCCGGAATCCGCAGACTTCTCATCCGGACTCCTCCTTGTCACCCGGTCGGCCTGTGGGGGGGCGCCCCTCCGGGAACCGGAGGGTTGGGAGCGCTCCCAGCAGAGGGAGCACAGGACCGTTGCTGAACCGGGTAAGTGAGGTTAACAACAACACGCCCACGGGAAGGCCGTCAATCCCCGACACTTCGCTGTTATTCGCTTGTAACAGCGAAGATGCGGGTACGTCAGTAAATTCACCCCTACTGAACCGGTTCCGCACAGGCGTTCACCGGCTCTCGGGCGACGGTCGGCCGCGCCGCACCGTCACGCCCCCATGGGGCCCGTGCTCGCCCTCGGGTACAGCTCGCCCCGCGAGGTCTCCTGGTTGCGCACCGGCCTGCCCTCGATCGCGTCGCCGAGCATGGCCGCCGCGAGGCGGCCGTAGGAGACGATGTCACGGGCGATCGCGGTCAGCGAGGGCCGCACCAGTCGGCACAGGACGGAGTCGTCCCACGCCACGATCGACAGCTGGGAGGGCACGCCGACCCCCATCTCCCGCGCCACGCCGAGGCCGGCCACGGCCATGAGGTCGTTGTCGTAGACCAGGGCGGTCGGGCGGTCCGTCCGTGCCAGCAGCCTGCGCGTGGTCCGCGTCCCGGCCTCGCCGGTGTAGTCGGCGTGCACCGAGTACGCCTCCGCCAGGCCCGCCTGCTCCGCCGCGTCCAGGAACGCCGCGGTCCTCGCCCTGGTGTGCACGAACTCCTCCGGGCCCGCCACCCGCACGATGCGCCGGTGCCCCAGCGCCGCCAGGTAGTGGACGACCTCGCGCATGGCCACGGAGTCGTCGGTGTAGAGGCACGGGAGCGAGCCCGCCCCCTCGGGGCCGCCCAGGACGACCGCGGGCAGCGGCAGGCCCTCCACGAGGCCGATCCGGGGGTCGTCCACCCGCAGGTCGACCATGATCACGCCGTCGACCCGGCGCTCCGCCGACCAGCGCCGGTAGGCCGCGGTCTCGGCGCCCATGTCCTCGGTGACCTGGAGGAGCAGGTCGTTGTTGGAGGAGGCCAGTTCCGTCTCGATGCCGGAGACCAGCTGCATGAAGAAGGGTTCGAGCCCCAGCGAGTGCGCCGGGCGGTCGACCACCAGGCCGATCGCCCCTATCCGACCGCCCGGCGAGAGCGCCCGCGCGGGACTGCTCGGGGCCCAGCCCATGTCGCTGGCGATCGCCAGGATACGCCGACGGGTCTCCTCGGAGACCCCGGGCCGCCCGTTGAGCGCGTACGAGACCGCCCCCTTGGACACCCCGGCGGCCTTGGCGATGTCCACGATCGTCGGACGCCGCATCAACCCCCCCATTCGCCCCCCTGATCACAGAAACTGAACCGGTTAAGCAGACGGCTAGGGAGTGTACTGCATGGCCTGTCGGCGTCCAGATCCCCTCGGCGGCCGGGGCCGGGAGCGGGTCAGCCCCGCTGACATCCCGGGCACCAGTAGAGGGTGCGTCCGGCCAGCTCGGACGCGGCGACGGGCGAGGAGCACACGCGGCACGGCTCGCCGGTCCGGTAGCAGACGTACAGCGTGTCCGGCCTGGGCACGGGACGCGCGTCGGGATCGGGCCGGTCCTCGGGGCGGGTGGTGATGATGTAGCCGTCGCGCACCCCGTCGCGGAGCAGGCCGGCGAGATCCTCCCACAGCGCCGCCCACTGCCCGGCGGTCAGTTCGCGGCCCGGCGTCGCCGGGTCGATCCCCGCCCTGAAGAGCGACTCGGCCCGGTAGATGTTGCCGATCCCCGCGATGACGTCCTGGCGCATGAGCAGCGCCGCGATGCTGGTCCTGGAACGGCTGACCGTACGCCAGGCACGTTCGGGGTCGGCGTCGTCGCGCAGGGGGTCGGGGCCGAGCCGGTCCTGGACGGCCTGCTTCTCGTCCTCCGTGACGACCTCGCAGGCGGAGGGGCCGCGCAGGTCGGCCCACCCGGAGGCGTTGACGAGCCGGGCGCGCACCGCGCCGACGGGTGCCGGCGGCACGACCAGCCCGTCCCCGTCCCGGACGAGGGGGGCGAGGTCGGCGCCCCGCGCGCGGGGCGCGCCGAGGTGGCGTTCGCCGTCCGCGTCACCGAAGGTCCACGCCCCGTACAGGCCCAGGTGCACCCGCAGCCACTCACCCGAGTCGAACCCGAGGAAGAGGTGCTTGCCGTGGGCCTCGCTCTCCGTGAGGACGCGGCCGTCCACCCGCGCGGCACCCTCCGCGAAGCGGCCCTGGGGGCTGGTGGCGCGTACCGTCCCGCCGCCGAAGGCCTTCTCGAAGTGCGCCGCCAGTCGGTGCAGCGTGTGACCCTCGGGCACCGGTGTTCCCCTCTCCCCTCCGCCCGGCGGGCACGCGGATCCTCCGCGTTCCGGGCGTTCCGTCCCAGGGTAGTGCGGCGCGCAGGCCGCCCGGGGCCGGTCAGCAGGCGGCGAGGATCTCCCCGACGAGGGCGCCGGGGTCGGCCAGGCAGCGCCAGGCCGGAACCACCACCACGGGGTCCCCGGTCGCCCGGTTGAGCGCCTCTCCCCTGGCCAGCAGGTGGCGCAGGGCCCTGCCGTCGGGCTCGCGGTCGAGCAGGAGCAGCAGGCGGCGCGAGCCGAACCGGACCACCATGTCGGCCGTCCACCCCTCGACGGTCTGCTGGAGCACGACCCCCGTGCCGACGGCCCGCAGCTCCTCCACCAGCACGGTGGCAGCCGGGTCCGCGCCGACCACGCAGGTGCCCGTGACCATGGCGTCCAGGTCGCCCAGCGGGCCGTCGTCCCCCGACCAGTATCCCCGGTCGCCCACCACGAGGAGCCGCTGCCGGGTCCGGGTGAGCACCGAGGACCACAGGTGGCCCATACCGCGGACCCGGCGCTCGGCGGCCGCGGGCGCGCCGGCGGCGAGCACCGGCGAGAGCACGGTGACGTCCGCGGCGGCACGGTCGCTGTCCAGGAGTTCCGGCCCTCCGACCCTCACCTCGTGCAGCAGGGCGCGCCGGCTAAGCAGCCGGCGGATCAGGGCGACCTGGGGCTGGGTCGGCGCGACCACCGCGACCACCCGCCCCGGGGGCAGGCGGTCGTCGACCTCCCCCACCACCACCGCCACGCGGTACGCCTCGTCGCGGTTGACGAAGGACGCGCCCGGCACCGCCTCGCAGGATCCGGCGACGTCGCGCCACTCGAACGGCGGACCGCAGCGCGGGTCGGGGTCGGTGCGCACCACGATCCTTCCGCCGTAGCAGTGCCGGGACGCGGCCCCGGCGAGCAGGGGCGGGGCGCCGTCGTGCTCGTCCAGCCACAGCATGGCCGGTGCGGCCCGGCGGAGGGCGCGCATCGCGGAACCCGAACCGTGGCGCAGCCCGCGGGCGTCCAGCTGGTCGGGCGCCAGGCCCGCGGCGGCCAGGGCCCGGCGCTCCTCGTCGGGCTCCAGGACCGTGGTCGGCCCGGGGTACGCCGGGTCCCCGAACACCACGGCCCGGCCGGCCCTGTAGAGCGCCGGCAGCAGCTCGGCGACCCGGGTGCGCTCCGCGCCGAGGACGACGACCAGGTCGAACAGGCCCGCCTGCGGCGGCAGGGCCCTGACCTGGTCGGTGCGGCAGGTCCACGCGGGCAGGGCGTCCAACAGGCTGGCGACCCCGGGCCACCCGTTGCCGTGGTGCCAGTCGAGGGTCTCCAGCCGGTTCTCGACGGCCGCCCGGCCGCGCCGCAGGCGGGGTCCGGAGACGGACCGAAGGCAGGCGGCGCTGGACCTGCGGTGCCGGGCGAGGGCGTCGGCCAGCTCGGAGGTGAGCTCTCCCAGGGGCGCGCACCGGGTGCGCCGGTCGACGGCGGAGCGCCACTCGCTCTCCATCCGGGCGACCGCTCCCAGGCGGTCGAGGTTGTCGGGGTCGGTGCTGACGCCCAGTTCGCGGCGGATGGCGCCGCGGTGCTGGCAGCCGACGAGACCGCCCGCACGGGCGCGCTCGGTCCGGTGCAGCCAGTACTCGGGGCCCCCGCGCTCGGGGGTGAAGAGGGCGTCGGGGTCCCAGCCCCGGGCGATGCCGCGTCCGCGCTCCTCCGCGAGCTGGGCGAGGGCGTACCCGCCGGAGGCCATGGTGTCCATGTCCCTCCAGGCCCCGCGGACCCGGGCCCAGTCCTCGGCGAGGGCGGCCCAGTGGGCGGCGGGGTCCTCCCCGGCGGAGCCGGGGCCGGAGGCGGGCAGGCCGCCGGCCTGCTCGGCGAGGAGCCTGGTGAGCATGCGGGCCTCTTCGGCGCGGTGCCCGCGTCCGCCGACGCGCACCACGGGGTGCGCGGGAGAGGTGTCGGCCCTGGCCGCGGTCTCGTCGATGTCGGTCTCCGTCCTCCCGCAGACCAGGACGCGCTGGCCGTTGCTGACGGCGGTGCGGACGATGGCGTCCACCAGGTCGTGGGCGCCGCTCCCGGGCGGGGCGGCGGCCACGGTGATCTGCTCGCTCATGGCGGCGCGCAGGATCGCGTACTGGGCCTGGTCGAGCGGGGTGGCGGAGACCGGGACGGTGGCGTCGTCCGCGCCGTCCGCCTCCGCGGTGTCGCGGGCGGCGCGGCGGGCTGCGGCCCGCCCTCCCCTGAAGAGCCGCCCCGGGGCGTCGGCGGGGTCGGGCCCGGCCCTGCGCCCGGCGGACGGCTGCCCGAGCAGGGGCTCCAGCGCGGTCCCGGTGACGGCGTCGGGGTCGAGGCCGGCGCGGTCGGAGGGATCGAGGTCGGCGAGGACGCCCTCGACCGTCCCGGGTTCGGCGCCCTCGGCCTCGGCCTGCCCGCTGGGCCCGGCCAGGAAGACCACGGCGACGTTGTGCGCCCCTCCCTCGACGGTGCGCGGGGCGCCCCGGGTGGCTAGGGGGTCGATGTCGTCGACCCGTTCGATCTCCAGGCGGGTGAGGAGGCCCCGGACCTTGGCGGCGAGGTCGGCGACCGCGGCGGGGCGGCGCGCGGGGTCGGGGGCGCCGGACCTCAGCCGCGCGCGGAGCTCGAACAGGTCCTCGGGGTCGGTGATGCCCAGGCGTGTCAGGAGGCCGGTGTTGACGTCGGGCGGCCCCACGGCCCTGACCAGGGGCACGTCCGGTTCGCGGCGGCTCTCGTCGATGTCGTCCACGACCCGCACGTCGACGGTCAGCAGGGGCAGCGCGACCCGGTTCCCGCCCTCGCGGAGGACGACGAGCGGGTACCCGTAGCGCAGCGCCTGCCCCCGGCGCCGGCCCAGGCGCAGGACCCTGGCGGCCTCCGGGTGGGGCGGGAGGGTCTCCCCCGCCCCGCTGAACAGGACCTCGGGTCCCTCCGGGAGGCAGGCGCAGGTGTCGGAGTCGAGGCTGTCGGCTCTGACGGCGTGGGTGTGCACGGCCTCGCGGCGCACGCAGGCGCGCAGGTAGGCGAGGAGGGAGCGCACCTCGGAGCGGTCGATGGGCGGCTTCCAGCGGAGCGAGGCGGCGCCGACCCCCGTCCGGCCGGCCGGTCCTTGGACGGGGGCGGCGCCGGGGATCCCCGTCACCCTTCCCGGACCGATCCCCTCGTCGATCTCCTGCGCGTCGTCCCGTAGTGACCTCACGTCGCCCCCCGCACCCCGCCCGTGTGATCAAGCGGTTACACGCTGCTATCGGGGTCCATTGTGGAGGATGGAGCAACCCCGGATCCCGGGAACGCGGGAACCCGCCCGATTTTCACCGTGCGCGGCGTCGGCCGGGCCTACCGGCCGGGAACGCCGCGGAGGCGGAGGGCGATCCAGAGCTCGGCGCGGTGGTCGGGGTCGTCCAGGTCGCCGGGGAGCAGCTCGCGGATGCGGTTCATCCGGTAGCGGAGCGTGTGGCGGTGGACGCCGAGGGCCTCCGCGGCCGCGTCCCAGCGGCCCGACGCGGCGAGGTAGGCGCGCAGCGAGGAGAGGAGCTCGGCGGCGGCCCGCTCCCGGAGGAGCGGCGCGAGCAGGTCGCCGGCCATGCGCGCCCCGGCGGGGCTGTCCGCCAGGCCGAGCAGCCCGCCGGGCAGGTCGCCGGCACGGACGATCCGCTCCCCGGGGCCCCGCGCGGCGGCGGCCTCCAGCGCGCGCTCCGCCTGGGAGAGCGCCGGGGCGAGGTCGCCGTAGGCCGCCGGCTCGCTCACCCCCACCGGCCCCTCCAGGACCTCCCGGAGCACGTCCTCGCCGATCTCCGAGCCCGCCAGCAGGAGCGCGTTCCCGCCGATCTCGGTGACCAGGACCCCCTCCGGGGGGTGCGCCGGACCTGCCCCTCCGGCGGCGGCCACCACGACCGGAGGGGCCGGAAGCGTCTCCCGCAGCCGCTCCGCCCCCGGGTGGAGCGGGTCCAGCGCGCCGGTGAGCAGTGCGGCGAGCACCCCCTCGTGCACCCGCGCGGTACGGCTGTGCGCGGTGCGCTCCAGTTCCAGGGAGAGCAGCGACACCGCGGCATTGACCAGGGTGCGCTCGTCGGGGCCCAGCACGCCGCCGGTGCCCACGACCAGGAAGCCGCGGACCTGGCGGCCCGTCGCCAGGGGTTGGGCGGACACCTGCTCCCCGACGGAGGTCAGGGACACGCTCGCGCGCATGCCCGCGTCCCGCAGCCGGTCGAGCTCGGGCCCCAGGCCCGTCGCGCGTCCGGCCGCCGACGCGGGCGCGGCGTGGCGGACCGAGCCGTCCGCGGACAGCAGCAGCACCCAGGCCCCGAGGTCGCGGGCCAGGAGGTCCACGATCGCCGGAGCCCCCGTGAGGGCGGCGCGGGTGAGCCCCCGCTGTGCGGCGAAGGCCCGGCTGAGGCCTTCGTACTCCTCCTTGGCCAGGAGGCGGGAGACCTCCTTGCCGACCGCGATGAAGGGGGTCTCCCTGCCGACCTCGACCAGGGCGAGCCCGTACTCGTCCGCGGCCCCGCGGAGCTGTTCGGGGGTCTCCTCCAGGACCACGCCGACGGCGAAGCCCAGCGCGGTGATCCCGCGCTCGGCCAGGCGCCGCGTGTAGTCGCGCAGGTCGGGGACCCCGCCCGCCCAGCGCACACCGGTGGTGAGGAGGAGCTCGCCGCCCTCCAGGTAGGGGGTGGGGTCCTCCAGCTCGCTGACGGCGACCCACTCCACGCGCCGGTCCTGGTTCTCCTGTCCCGCGAGCAGGCTCAGCCGCAGGTGCGGCGTCCGCAGCAGGGCTCCCAGAGTCGGGGGCATCCCTGTCTCCCTCCAGACGTGTCCGTCGTCCGAACCCCGCCGCAGTGGCGCAAGGCCCTCCACCGATTATCCACTGTGTCCATGCACACTCCGCCCCGGTCGTCCTAGTGTCAGGCGAGTCGGGGAGCCCACCCCCGGCCGGCCCACATCCGTTCCGCCCCGTGCCCACCGCAGAAGGAGGCAGCCGCATGGCAGCGACCCAGGTCGTCCAGTCCCGCCGGATCGTCACCGAGATCCCCGGCCCCAAGTCCCGCGCCATCCAGGAGCGCCGCAGCTCGGCCGTCGCCCAGGGCGTCGGCAGCGTCCTGCCCGTCTACGTCGAGCGCGCGGGCGGCGGCATCGTCGAGGACGTCGACGGCAACGCCCTCATCGACTTCGGGTCCGGCATCGCCGTGACCAACGTCGGCAACGCCGACCCCCGGGTGGTGGAGCGCGCCGCCGAGCAGCTCGCCCGGTTCACCCACACCTGTTTCATGGTGAACCCGTACGAGGCGTACGTGGACGTGTGCGAGGCCCTCAACCGGATCACCCCGGGGGACCACGAGAAGCGGTCCATCCTCCTCAACTCCGGGGCCGAGGCCGTCGAGAACGCGGTGAAGATCGCCCGCAGCGCGACCGGCCGCCAGGCCGTCGTGGTGTTCGACCACGCCTACCACGGCCGCACCAACCTCACCATGGGGCTGACCGCGAAGAACATGCCCTACAAGCAGGGCTTCGGGCCGTTCGCGGGCGAGATCCACCGCATGCCCATGGCCTACCCGTACCGCTGGCCGACCGGTCCGGAGAACTGCGGCCCCGAGGCCGCCGCCATGGTCGTCGACCAGATCACCAAGCAGATCGGCGCCCGCAACGTCGCGGCCGTGGTGATCGAGCCGATCCAGGGCGAGGGCGGTTTCATCGAGCCGGCGCCGGGCTTCCTGCCCGCGGTGGCCGAGTTCTGCCGCGCCAACGGGATCGTGTTCGTCGCGGACGAGGTGCAGACCGGCTTCGCGCGCACCGGCGACATGTTCGCCTGCGACCACGAGGGCGTCGTCCCGGACCTGATCACGACGGCCAAGGGCATCGCGGGCGGCCTCCCGCTGGCCGCGGTGACCGGCCGCGCCGAGCTCATGGACGCCGTGCACAGCGGGGGCCTCGGCGGCACCTACGGCGGCAACCCCGCCGCGTGCGCGGCGGCCCTGGCGGCGCTCGACGCGATCGGGTCCGACGACCTGGTCGGGCGCGCCCGGGAGATCGGCGAGCTGATGCTGGGGCGCCTGCGCGAGCTGGCCTCCCGGCACGACGTGATCGGCGACGTGCGCGGCCGCGGCGCGATGATCGCGATCGAGCTGGTCGCGGGCGAGGACAAGGCCCCCGCCCCCGAGGCGCTCGCCAAGGTCCTGGCGCACTGCCACTCCCAGGGGCTGATCCTGCTGAGCGCGGGCACCTACGGCAACGTGATCCGCATGCTGCCGCCGCTGGTCATCGGCGACGACCTCCTGCACGAGGGTCTGGACATCCTGGCCGAGGCGTTCGGCCGCCTCTGACCGGTCCCCGGCGGCGCCGGGCCCCTGTC
>NZ_JBSHDN010000133.1:0-18389 GCF_053616335.1 Nocardiopsis sp. NPDC055824 | reverse complement strand
GGGCGGCCGGGGCCCCGGCGTCAGGAGGGGTTGCGGGTCAGGACGAGGTCGGTCAGCTCCTGGCTGGGGAAGTCCATGACGACGACGCCCGTCCGGGGCGCCCGCGAGGAGCGCAGGTGGTCCACGGCGTAGGCGTTGACGCCCCGCTGTCCCAGGGCGCCCCACGCGACGTCGCGCGGATTGGCCCACGGGGCGCCGCTGCCGCTCAGGTGGTTGACGTACAGCAGGTCCGCGGGGCCGCCGGCCGCCGCGTCGAAGTGCGCCCGGGCGCTGTCCCACTTCGCGGGGATGTCGAAGAGCGTGGGCACGCGGTAGTCGTCCTGGACGCTGAGCGCGGGCCCGTTCCAGTGGACGCCGTAGGCGCGGGAGGCGGCGAAGTCCTGCACGATGACGATCCGGCCCCGGACCTCGCCCAGGTCGGGCACCCGGTTCCCGTCCCCGTCCGGAACCCACAGGTGCTCCGCCAGCACATCACGGGTGTCCGGGTTCTGCTCGATGTAGTGGTCCAGCGTCTCCTCGTAGCTGCGGGTGTTCTCCTCCTCGGTGTGCTCCTTCTTGAGCCGCATGAGCACGGTCTCGCCCGGGTTCCGTTCGAGGAAGGCGCCCACGTCGGTGACCACGTCGGTGAAGTTGAGGTGCAGGTACTCGGCCCCGTGGTGGATGGGGAACGCGTCGCGGTAGTGGCGCGTGCGCACGTCGAGGAAGCGCACGCCGGAGTCGAGCTGCTGGGCGATGGTCAGGTCCTGGGTGCGGGACCACACGGATCCGCGCCAGGCGCCGCTGTCGTGCGTGCCGGGCACCGACAGCGCTGACAGGCTCGCGCCGTCGGGCAGCGCCGCCATCCAGGAGGAGTGCTCGACCAGGGGGGCCGGGGTCGGGGCCGCGGAGGCGGGGGCAGCCGGGGCCAGCAGGGCGGGGAGGACGAGGAGGGCGGACAGGGCCGCGGCCAGCAGGGACGCGGGCCCGGTCGGGGAGGCGGGGCCGGGGGAGGGGAGCATGGGGGCTTCCTTCGGTCACGGGGCGGGCGCGCCACCGGGGCGCGTCCGGAACGCCGTCCACACTGCCACGGCGCGACCGTCCTGACACCCCCTGTGCGCGGCCGTCGTCCGCTCCCGCCGCGGGCGTCGGCCGCCCCGGACCCCAGCGAGAATCTACACCGTAAAGGTGAGACTGGGGATGGTCCGCCCACCCCACGAGTTATGGCAAACAGGGTCCGAGAAGGCACCGGATTCCGTAGGCTGGTCCCTGCGTGTCCGCGCGCACGCCGGTGCGGGGCAGCGTGGACGGATGCCCCGCACCGGCCTCTCCCGTCTCCCACCCGGTCACCGCGTGAGGACGCCGCAGCCTGCGGCCCCGACCGGCCGGGAGGGGCGCCTGCGAAGCCTCATCCCCACCGGCGGGTACGGGGCAGGAGGGCATGCGGCGCGATCTCCAGCATCCAGTGCTGCCGTTCCGACCAGCCCAGGAAGCGCCGGGCACCGTCACTTCCCCCCTCCACCAGGGGCCTGCCGTCGACGACCCGGCGCAGGCCGGCCACCACCGGAGCCATCCGCTCACGGGTGTGGCGGGGGCGCGCGAGAAGGGACTCCTCCATCCGCGCCACCGCCCCGCGCTGCTCCGGGGCCGGGCACAGGGACAGGAAGAACACCGCCTGGCGCCAGGAGAACGCCGCGCTCCGGACGTGCCCGCGGGGAGTGCCGACGCGCGGCAGGCGCTCGACCGCCGCGACGGCCAGGGCGTGGGCGCGCCATGCCAGGTCCGCCCACCCCGCCGCCGACGCGGCCCCGGCCCCCACCAGCGTGGCGAGGTTGTGGGTCGTGAGGATCTGCGCCTGTTCGATCACCGTGCCGCTGGAGGCGACCCCGGACCTCCGCAGCCCCGCGCGCTCCGCGCACAGCAGGGCGAAGGGGGAGGTCCGGTCGGCGGACCCGGCGGGCGGACCTCCTCCAGGGCGAGCACCTCCGCGCAGTCGATTCCGTAGTAGCGGGCGTAGGCGGTGCCCTCCACCAGCGAGGCGGCGGCCTTGGCGGCACGGAGGAACTTCGGCGCGAACTCGCCCGTGAAGATGTCGGCGGCCAGCTCCTCCAGCCACGGCAGGTCCAGCCCCGCGGACCGGGACACGGCGTTGAACTCGCGCACCAGCGGGTTGGGCAGGACCGTGCCGGGGAAATGGGTCAGTGCCGACGCGCCGAGCTCGGGGACCAGCCGCGAGACGGCCTCCCGGCGGGTCCCCGTGTCGGAGAGGTGGGGCCGCAGCGCCCGCACCCACGGCAGCCGGTCCGCCCGGACCTGGCTCTCCAGGTTCAGCAGCATCAGGGAGCGCCGGCGGCTGAACGCCCGGTGGTGGGCGGCGACCAGCCGGGAGAGCGCGGGGTCGGGCGCGGCGGCGGCCTCCGCGGACGCGGTGAGGGCCGGGACCAGCTCCGCCATCACCTCGGCGGAGGGGACCACCCCGAGTGCGACCAGGTCGTCCAGGGGAGCGGCGGCGGCCCGCAGGGCGATGCGGCGCAGGGGGCCGGGAACGGGCCAGCCCACGGGGACACGGAGACCGTCGGCCTCCTCGCGCGTGGCGGGGGCGAGCGCCTCCTCGATCCGGGGCACACCGGAGTTCTGCGGCAGCCCGGCCAGGCGGGCGGACACGAGTCCGGCGAGCACGTCGTGGGTGGGCCGTGCGGCGTGCGCGGCCTGCGCGGTGCGCAGGGCGGTGTGCGCGGGGGAGCCGGGCAGGCCGCGCTTGCGCACCATGGAGTCCACGGCGTGCTGGAGCAGGCCGCGGCTGCGGGCGGTGGGCCCGTCCGACTCCACGGCCTCGCGCAGCGCGGTCAGCATGACCGCCAGGTTCTCCTTGGGCCTGCGGTGCTTGGTGCACAGTGTGTGCTCCGCCGCCAGCCGTGCGTACTCGGCGAGCAGGTCCGCGCCCCGGGCCCGCCAGCCCTCGGGGCGGCGGCCGTCCACGCGGTCCCCCGCGCGGGTCTGCCACCAGTGGGCGAGGACGCGGTCGGCGAACGGGTTCCACACCGCCAGGGCCTCCTGTTGGACCAGGGGCCGGTTCTCGGCGGGGGACCTGCGCCGCGTGCGCCGGTCCAGGTCCGCGCGCACCTCCCCGGCGGAGGCCCGGTGGACCACGCGGCCGGGCAGTTCGTGGAACGGAGCAGGCCGGGGCGTGAAGCACAGGGTGTCGGCGAAGGGCTCGACCGCGGCGAGCAGCCGCAGCGCGCCGGCGGTGTCCCCGGCGCGCACCAGCCACGCCACGCCGAGCAGGGCGGCCTGTTCGGGCACGTCGATCTCGTAGGCGCCGCTGTCCAGCAGGCCGGACAGCTCGGCCAGGCCGTCCTGGGTGAGGTGGTGGGCGTACAGGGCCGAGCGCGTGGCGGGCAGGCCGTGCCGCCGGGCCAGGGCCTCCTCGTGCGGCCGGAGGAGGCCGCCCGCCGCCGCCCTCCCGGTGGCGAAGCCGCCGGGGGCGATCTCCAGGGTGACCCAGGGGGGCAGGTGGCGGACCGGGGCGCCGGAGCCGATGTCGAGGGTGCCGTCGGCCATGCCCGCGACGACGAGCCGCCAGGCGTCGGCGCGCTTCTCGGCGGCCTCGCGGACACGGGGGTCCTCGTGGGTGAGCGCGGCCGTGAACGCCTCGGCGAGGCGGCCGATGGCGTAACCGGGGTCGGCCTGTGCGGGTGCGGTGTTCTCGTCCATGCCGACATGGCGGGTCCTGCCCCCGCGTCCTCCCGGACCGGAGCCGGGTGCTCTGCTGCTGAGCTACACGTCGTGGTGGCCCGGTGTCCCGGACCGCCCGGTCCCCGCAACCCTCGGGGGTCGGGCCCGGGTCGCCGGCACGGCGGGTTCCGCCCCCGCGTCCTCCCGGTCCCGAGCCGGGTGCTCTTCTGCTGAGCTACGTGCCGTGGCCGCGGCCACGGCCCCGCCGGCGCCCTTCCGGGTGGTCCGGGGGCCACGGCGTCGGGCCGTACTGCGTCGCGCGCCTCACCGTAGCCGTCCCGGGTTCCGGGGGGAAAGGGGTTTTCGCGGGCGGGGCGCCGGGCCCGTCGGCGCCCTCCCGGGCACCCGGGCCGCGGGGAGCTCTCGCCCCGGGGGTGCGCTCGGGGCGGGGGCCGAACCGGTGGGGGCCGCCGGGCGCGGCCGGGCTCAGGCCGTGGGGTCGAGGCCGTGGGAACCGGCGAAGCGGGTCGCCAGGGAGAAGACCGCGCAGGGGGCGGGGAGCGGCCCCCGGCGCAGGAGGGTGTCCAGGCAGGGGCACCACGGGGCGCGTCCCTGGGACAGGCACGCCAGGACGCCGAGCAGGCGCAGGGACAGGGCGATGTCCTCCAGGTGCGGGCCGGGGTGCTCGACGCGGGCCCGGTTGAAGGAGCGGGTGCTGACCTGGCTCTCCTTGGCGTGGGCCAGGGTGCGCGCGATCCGGTGCTCGTGTGTGCGGGGCAGGTCGGCGAAGCCGTGCTCCGCGACGCGGTGCAGGGCGCCGACCGCGACGGCGCGCGGGGACTCGCAGGCGCGGGCGAGGGCTTCGAGGGCGGGGCAGTCGGCGCGCGAGCGGGAGGAGGCGACCCTGTTCCACTGGGCGGCGGGGACCAGGGAGGCGAAGCAGTCCAGGGCGGCGCGGGTGCGCGGGGTCAGCCAGCGCCGGGCCTGCTCGGCGCCGGCGGCGGAGTGGGCGGGGGCGGGCCAGGGGGAGGCCAGCAGCGGCAGGAGGGGGACGCCTCGGGGGCGGGGCGTGCGCAGCACGGTGGGAGGCGCGGGCCAGGGCGGCGCGGCCCTGCGGCGGGAGAGGGCGTGGGGGGTGTGGTCCCGGCAGGGCGGGACCAGGCGTCGGCGGCGGCAGCGTCCGTGGTCCAGGGTGGGGCCGCCGCAGGGGAGCGCGCGGCCGGTTGTCCTCGCCATGACCACGAGGTTCCAGGATCGGGCCGTTCGCGGCCATGCCCCGGGGGGTGAGGTTGTCCGGTCCGCGTGGTAAGGGCGAGGGGTGCGGGGGAGTCCGCCGCGGTCGGCGGGCCCCGTCGCCGACCGGGGGAGCGGTCCTGCCGCGGGCGGCGGCGTCCGGTGCGGACCCTGTCCTCGGTGGGCGGTGACCGCCGTGCGGCGTCCGGCACGGGAGTGTCGGCGGCCGGGACCCGGTGACCGCCGTGCGGCGGCCGGCCGGGGAGCCGGGTGGGCGGGTGCGCCCGAGGGGCGGCACCCGCCGCCGGTCAGCGGGTCTTGATGAACGCGGGGATGATGCCGGCGATGAGCATCATCGACAGGCTCACGACCATGAGCACAAAGGCGATGGTTCCGACCATGGTGTTTCCTCACGTTTGTTGTTCCCGGACACCGCGCGCGGTGTCCGCCGCGCGGTCGACGCCCGGTGGGCCGGGCGCGCCGCGTGCCTCTTCGGTGGCTCACCCTATCTCGACCCGGCGCCGGTTCCCCGGCGGGTGCCCGTACTGGTCGGCGGGGTCGCGGGGAGTGGCGGCGGGGTCCTCAGCGGGCGTCCCAGGACCTCCGGTAGGCGTCGACCAGCCAGCGGTCGGCCCAGGTGCGGTCGGGCTCCTCGGGTAGGTCGGCGTGGTCGCACAGCCACACCAGCCGCTCCTCCAGCTCCGTGGCGCGCTCGAGGGCCTCGGTGCGGCTGTGTTGGCCGCGGCGCAGCTCCAGCAGCCAGGTGCGGTCGGGGCCGGGCATCGGCAGGGTCAGCCGCCCGGTCTCCATGAGTTCGACGCCCTGGATGCCGAGCCGGACCATGTGGTAGGCGTACTTGGTGTCGAAGCCGTAGGCGTCGACCAGCTCCGGCCTGTTGGTGTGCTTGCCGCCGCGCAGGCCCTCCATGCGTTCGCGCTGGGCGCGCAGGTAGCCGAGGAAGCGGTGGCCCGCCCGGCGCGACAGGACGCGGTCGGCGCAGGCGCGCAGTTCGCGGCCGGTGTCCGTGACGGCGACGATCTCGCCGTCGGGGACGAACAGGGGCAGCAGGACGGTCGGGTTGCCGTCCAGGGCCAGGCGCATCCACTTGCGCAGAGAGTAGACGGTCAGGTCGAGGTCGCCCGGGCCGGAGCGGGAGTGCTCGGGCCGGGTGCGGAAGACGTACTGCTCGAAGGCGCGCAGTCCGATCACGTACTCGGGCGGTTCGAGGCAGATGCCCATCTCGTCGCGGTCGTTCTGTCCGTCGAGGGCGACCCCGTGGACGCCGGATCCCACCTGGCAGCGCAGGACGGTGCCCTTCTCGGCGATGCGTGCGTACTCGGGGGCGGAGTGCTTCACCTGCGGCTCCTGGTCGTCGCTGTGCGGAAGGGGGGTGTGGGCAACCTATCCGCCGGAGTGCGGGCGGTTCGACTCCTTTTCGGCGGTCGGGGGTGGGGGAGGCCTGTGGGGCGGGGGATTCGGGCGGTTCGGTAGTTGCCCGCCGGTCCCCGGGACCGTTTACTTGTCCGCGTAGCGCCCCTTTTCGGGCGCTTCCGAGCGACATGCACAGAAAGAGGCCTTCCGTGCCCCCCGTGACTTCCGAGGGTCCCGCCCCCAGGATCGACACCTCCGTCCCCCACAACGCCCGTATCTGGAACTACTGGCTGGGAGGCAAGGACAACTACCCGGTGGACCGGGAGATGGGCGAGCAGATCCGCTCGTTCTTCCCGGAGATCGTGGACAACGCGGTCGCGGACCGCGCCTTCCTCGTCCGCACGGTCACCCACCTCGCGAAGGAGGAGGGGATCCGGCAGTTCCTGGACGTCGGCACCGGCCTGCCGACCCACAACAACACCCACGAGGTCGCCCAGTCCGTGGCCGCGGACGCGCGGGTCGTCTACGTGGACAACGACCCGCTCGTGCTCACGCACGCGCGGGCGCTGCTGACGGGGTCGGCCCAGGGGGCGACCGACTACGTGGACGCCGACCTGCGCGACCCCGACGCGATCCTGAGCGCGGCCTCCGCGACCCTGGACCTGTCGGAGCCCGTGGCCCTGATGCTGCTGGGCGTGGTGAACTTCGTCGCCGACGACGGCGAGGTCCGCTCGGTCCTGGACCGGCTCCTCGACGCGCTCGCGCCGGGGAGCTTCCTGGTCGTGTCCCACCCCACGGACGACATCGACCACGAGCGCGCCCACCAGGTGGCGGCCGCGTGGAACGAGCGCGGCACCCCCAAGATCACCATCCGCTCGGCCGAGGGCATCGCGGCGCTCTTCGACGGCCTGGAGCTGCTGGAGCCGGGCGTGGTCTCCTGCTCCCTGTGGCGCCCGGGCCCCACCGAGGTGGGCGAGGTCCGACCGGTGGCCGAGTACGGCGGGGTGGCCCGCAAGGGGTAGGGGCGCGGCCCGGGGCGGGGGCCTCCCGCGGGCCGGGGCCCGGACGCCGCCGCGGACGGCCCGCCGGCGGGCCGTCCGCGCCGCGCGCCCCCGCCCCGCGGCCCTCCGGGCGTATCGATTGCGCCACGGAACCCCCGGGGGAAGCGTCGCCCCTTTTGTACCGTGCGTCACACCCCCTACATTCTTGCCACTGGACGGGCGGACTCCGTCCCCGCACGAAGGAGGGGCCGGTGGCGGCCACCGAACAACGCAGGGCGACCTGGAAGCAGCTCGGGCCGGGCATCGTCGTCGCGGCCACGGGCGTCGGCGCGGGCGACATGGTCGCCACACTCATCGCGGGCAACCGCTTCGGCTACGCCCTGCTGTGGGCGACGATCGTCGGCTGCCTGGTGAAGATCTCCCTGGCGGAGGCCACCGGGCGCTGGCACCTGGCGACCGGGCGCACCATCTTCGACGGGTGGAGCAGCATGGGGAAGTGGACCACCGTCTACTTCGCCCCCTACATCGTGATCTGGGGCTTCGTCTACGGGGCGAGCGCGATGACCGCGACGGCCCTGCCCCTGGCCACCCTCTTCCCGGTGCTCCCGCTGGAGCTGTGGGCGGTCCTGGCGGGCGTCTCGGGGCTGGCGATCGTCTGGTTCAACCGGTACGCGGTCTTCGAGAAGATCATGACGGTCCTGGTCGGCGTCATGTTCGTGACGGTGGTGGGCCTGGCCCTCTACGTCGGGCCGGACATCGGCCAGACCCTGCGCGGGCTCGTCCCCCTGCTCCCGGAGGGGTCGGTGTTCTACACCCTGGGCCTCGTCGGCGGCGTGGGCGGCACCATCACCATGGCGGCCTACGGGTACTGGGTGAACGCGAAGGGCTGGCGCGACTCCGGCTGGATGAGGATGATGCGGCTGGACAACCGCGTCGCCTACGTCACGACCGGCGTCTTCGTCGTCGCGATGCTCGTCGTGGGCGCCGAACTCCTGTACGCCAGCGGCATCGCGCTGGAGGAGGGCGACCAGGGGCTCCTCCAGCTGGGCGACATCCTGCGCGAGCGGTTCGGCGGGTTCGTGGCGACCGTGTTCCTCGTCGGCTTCTTCTCCGCCGCCTACTCCTCCATCATCGGCGTGTGGCACGGCGTGAGCCTGCTCTTCGCGGACTTCGTCAACCACGTGCGGGGGCGGGCCGACACCGATCCCGTGGAGAACGAGAAGAGCTGGGCCTTCCGCGGCTACATGCTGTGGCTGACCTTCCCGCCCATGCTCCTGCTGCTGGTGGGCAGGCCCTTCCAGCTGATCATCGCCTACGGCGTGCTGGGCGCGTTCTTCATGCCGTTCCTGGCGTTCACCCTGATGTGGCTGCTCAACTCCTCCCGCACCCCCCGCGAATGGCGCAACGGCTGGATCAGCAACACCGGGCTGGCCCTGGCGGGCTCGCTCTTCGTGGTCCTGTGCTGCTACGAGCTCTACGGGATCGTCGCCGGGGCCTGACCCCCGCCGGGGCCGGCGGAGGCCAGGCCCCGGCTCTCCCCTCCCGCCCGGGCGGACCGGGCGCGCGCCCACCGTGCCGGGGACGCGGAGGAGCGGGCCCGCACGGCCGCCCGGATCCCGTCCGGGCGGCCGTGCCCGCGTCCGCGGGCGGCCTCACCCGGCCCGTGCGATGGCGATGGTCGCCCCCAGGCGGTGGCCCGCCTCGTAGAACATGTACTGCGTGCCCCCGTCGGACCCGTAGGAGGGGGCCGCGCTGCGGCCCGAGTCCGGCGGCCCCGCCAGGGGGCTGTGGACCACGCCCAGGTGGTTGCGCAGGGAGAAGTCCCGCCCGACCTCGGTGAGGCGGATGTCGCCCCGGTCGGTGTGGTAGGCGACGTAGGTGCTCCCGCCCCGCTCGAGGACATGGGGCCCGGACAGGTTCGCCACCCCCACGGAGGAGTGGGAGACCAGCGGCCGGGGGTCGAAGTCGAAGGTGATGCCGTCGGCCGACCACCCCCACCCGATGGAGCGGTTGCCGCCCGTGCTGTTGCGCATGAACACCATCACGTAGCGCGCGCCCCGGTCGGGCAGGGGGTGCTCGAAGACCCGGGCGTAGGAGGCCTCCGTGGTGCCCGGCACCATCGCCGTGGTCAGGACGGTGCCCTGGTAGTCGAAGTCGATCCCGTTCCGCGAGCGCGCCAGGCGCGTGGTGGTGTTCTCGCCGTGGAAGTACAGCCACATCTCCCGGTGCTCGGCGTTCCACATCACGTGCGGCGAGGAGACGTGGCTGACCGAGTAGTGCGGGGACCAGGTGCGGGACACGATCGGGTTGCCCGGGTGCTCGGTGAAGGGGCCCTCCGGGCTGTCGGCGTACGCCAGGCAGATGCCGCCGGGCGCGTCGTGGGGGGCGTAGTAGAGCAGGAAGCGGCCGGGGGCGCCGGAGAGTCTCCCGGCGGTGCCGCGCAGGCACGGGAAGATCAGCTCCCCCGTCGGGTTGTAGGCCAGCGACGAGGTGTCCAGGGCCTCGCGCAGGAACGTGTACCGGGGCAGGACCGGGGCGGTGCGGGCGGCGCCCGCGGGCGCCGGCCCGAGGAGGCCGGGGGCGAGGAGGGCCCCGGCCGCGGCGGCCCCGGCGCCCAGGAGCGCGGTCCTGCGGCCCACGCCCGGGGCCGGGGTGTCGGGGGAGTGTGCGTCGGACATGACGGTTCCCTTCCGGAGCGTGTCGGGGGGGCTCCGAGGTCCAGAGTCTCTGCCAGGGACGATGCGTCAGTCAAGGACCTAATACGTATTAGTGAAACTCCATGGCCATCGGTCGGAAATCCGGCCGACACCTCTTGACATACCGCGTGGCGCGGCTCACAGTCATGGACTAATGCGCATTAGGACGCCGTATCAGAGGAGGAACAGGTGACCGACGCAAGCCGGGAGAGGGCCGCCGGGCGCCGCAGGCCCCGCCAGTCCGACATCGCGCGGGTCGCGGGCGTCTCCCAGGCCGCCGTCTCCCTCATCCTGCGGGGGACGCCCTCGGGCATGGCGCTCGCCAGGGAGACCCGGCAGAGGGTCCTCGACGCCGCGGAGGAACTCGGCTACGTGCCCGACCCCGTGGCCACGCGGCTCGCCTCCGCGCGCAACGCGATGCTCGGCCTGTACACCTTCAGCACCACGTTCCCCACCGACGTCGCCCACTCCTACTACCCGGTCCTGGCCGGGGTGGAGGAGGAGGCGGCCGCCCAGGGGCAGGACCTCATCCTGTTCACCGGCTCCGCCCGCGCCGCTGCGCGGGCGCAGGACCCGGCCGCGGTACGGCGCGTCCGCGTCGCCGACGGCTGCCTGTTCTTCGGGCGCCACGTGCCGGAGGAGCCCATCCGGCGCCTGGTCGAGGACGGATTCCCCTTCGTCTACATCGGCCGCCGGGACGAGCCCGGCGTCCCCTACGTCGGCGCCGACTACGTCCCGGCGTCGGCGCAGGTCGTGGCGCGACTCGTCGCGGCGGGCCACCGCAAGATCCGCTACCTGCGCGAACACGACCAGGCGCCGGCCTCGGCCGACCGGGAGGAGGGTGTCCTGAAGGGCGCCCGCGAAGCCGGCCTGGACACCCGGGGCCTGGTCGCGCCGACCGACGGCGCCGACGCGGACGCCCTGCTGGGCGGCTGGCTGGCCGAGGGCGTCACCGCCGTCGTCGTCGAGCAGACCGACACCGGGGCCGCCCTGGCGGGGCTCGGGGCGGCCGTGGGCCGGGCGGGCCTGGACTGCCCCGGAGACCTGTCCCTGGCGGTGCTCGGCGCGGCCACCGGTACCCGGGGCCGCGCCCCGGGCGGGGGCGCCGCGTTCAGCGGGTTCGACGTCCCCATGCGCGAGATGGGCCGCGACGCCGTCCGCCTGCTGCTGGAGCTGATCGCGGGCTCCCCCGGGGCAGCCACCCGGCGCCTGCTGCCCTGCGAACCGGTGGAGGGCGGCACGATCGCCGCCCCCCGCCCGCCGAAGAAGCACACCTGAGAGACATCTCAGGTGGCCTCGCCGGGCCGGGAACCGACAGGGGTCGGCCCGGTGCCCACGCGGCCACCACGAAACAGATCCGTCCTGGACCAGTCCAGCAGTCCTTCAGCAGAGCTGTCTGGAACCGCTTACGAACGAATTAGGCACACGATGACCGAGACCCGTACAGAGATCCTCGTCGTGGGCGGGGGACTGGGCGGCGTGGCCGCCGCGCTGGCCGCCGCCGACTCCGGCCGCCGCGTCGTCCTCACCGAGGAGACCGACTGGATCGGCGGACAGCTCACCTCGCAGGCCGTCCCGCCCGACGAGAACCCCTGGATCGAGCAGTTCGGCGCCACCGCCTCCTACCGCCGCCTGCGCGAGGGCATCCGCGACCACTACCGCCGGGCCTACCCGCTGCGCGCGGAGGCCGCCGCCTCCCGCACCCTCAACCCCGGCGCCGGCCGGGTCAGCAAGCTCTGCCACGAGCCCCGGGTCGCCCTGGCCGTCCTGGAGGAGATGCTCGCCCCCCACCGTGCCGCCGGGCGCGTCACCGTGCTCGAACGGCACCGTCCCGTGGAGGCGCGCACGGACGGGTACCGGGTGGACTCCGTCGTCCTGGAGGACGCGCGGGGCCGGAGGCACACCGTCGCCGCCAACTACGTCCTCGACGCCACGGAGAACGGCGACCTCCTGCCGATGGCGGGGATCGACCACGTCACCGGCGCGGAGGCCAGGTCGGAGCACGGCGAGCCGCACGCACCCGAGACCGCCGACCCCGCCAACCTCCAGGGCATCACGTACTGCTTCGCCGTCTCCCACCACGAGGGCGAGGACCACACGATCGAGCGCCCGCGCATGTACGACTTCTGGCGCTCCTACCGGCCCGACTTCTGGCCGGGCCCCCTGCTGGGCTTCGCCGCGCCCGACCCGCGCACCCTGGAGCCCTCCCGGCGCACGTTCGTCCCCAACCCCGACGTGGACCCCCTCGCCGTGGCCGCCGACCAGAGCGCCGACGCCGGGGACAAGGAGCTGTGGGGCTTCCGCCGCATCCTGGCGCGCGGCATGCACCGCCCCGGCGCGTTCGACTCCGACATCACCCTGGTCAACTGGCCGCTCAACGACTACTGGCTCAAGCCCGCCCTGGAGATCGAGGGCGTCGTGGACGCCGCGACCGTCCGCGAGGCCCACGAGGAGGCCCGCCAGCTGTCCCTGTCGGTCCTGTACTGGCTCCAGACCGAGGCGCCGCGGCCCGACGGCGGAACCGGGTTCCCGGGACTGCGACCGCGCCCCGACGTCACCGGCGCGGAGGGCGGGCTGGCCAAGGCCGCCTACGTCCGCGAGTCCCGCCGCATCAGGGCGGTCACCACCGTCACCGAGCACGACGTGTCCCTCGACCTCGTGGGACCGCACGGCATCGTCCGGCGCCACGACTCCGTGGGCATCGGCAGCTACCGCATCGACCTGCACCCCTCCACCGGCGGCGACACCTACGTCGACATCGCCAGCGTCCCGTTCGAGATCCCCCTGGGCGCGCTCCTGCCCGCCCGGGAGACCAACCTGCTCCCCGCCGCGAAGAACATCGGCACCACCCACATCACCAACGGCTGCTTCCGGCTGCACCCCGTCGAGTGGAACATCGGCGAGGCGGCCGGACGGCTCGCCGCCTTCGCCCTGGAGCAGGGCACCACACCGCACGCCGTCCGCGACAAGGCCGACCTCCTGGAGGCCTTCACCGCCCTCCTGGACCGCACCGGCGTCGAACGCCACTGGCCCGACGTCCGCGGCTACTGACACCCCTCGGCGCCGCCGACCGCACCCCGCCCGGCCGGCGGCGCCCCGTACCTCCCACTCCCCACGCACTCCCCGAAGGGGCGACGATGATCGACCCGACCCCACCTCCCACCCGCGGCCCCGTACGCGTCGGCATCGACGTCGGGGGCACCTTCACCGACGCCGTGGCCGTCAGCGCCACCACGTTCGCCCTCCTCGGCCAGGTCAAGGTGCCGACCAGCCACGACCACGCCGACGGCGTCGCCCACGGCATCATGACCGCGCTGGAGCGCCTGCTCGACGACATCGGCGTCGGCGCCGACGACGTCGGCTTCCTCGCGCACGGCACCACCCAGGCCACCAACGCCCTCCTGGAGGGCGACGTCGCCACCATCGGCATCGTGGGGATCGGCACCGGCTACGACGCCTTCGCCACCGGGCGCCTGCGCTCCCTGGGCAAGCTCAGACTCGACTCCGGGCACCGGCTCCCCGTCCGCTACACCGCGCTCCGGGACCCCGAGGACGCCGCGGCCGCGCTCGCCGGCGTGGACCGGGTGCTCGCCGAGGGCGCCGAGGTCGTGGTCGCGGTCGAACCCTTCAGCGTGGACGACCCCAGGGGCGAGGCCGCCGTCCGGGCGGCGGCCGAGCTGCGGGGCGTCCCCGTCACCGCCACCCACGAGATCACCCAGCTCTACGGCCTGGGCAAGCGGGCCCGCACCGCCGCGCTCAACGCCGGGGTGATGCCCCGCATGCTCAGGACCGCCGACCTCGTCGAGAGCAGCATCCTCAAGGCCGGGGTGAGCGCGCCGCTGATGGTGATGCGCTGCGACGGCGGGGTCATGTCCCTGGCCGAGATGCGCAGCCGACCCCTCCTGACGGTGCTCTCCGGACCCGCGGCCGGGGTCGCGGGAGCCCTCATGGGGGAGAAGGTGAGCGAGGGCGTCTTCCTGGAGACGGGAGGCACCTCCACCGACGTCAGCGTGATCCGGCGCGGGCGCGTGCAGATCAGGCACGCCGAGCTGGGGGGCAAGGAGACCTACCTGTCGGCCCTGGACGTGCGCACCGTCGGGGTGGGCGGCGGCTCCCTCGTGCGCCTGTCCGGAGGCGACGGCCCCGGCGGGGCCGCCCTGACGGACGTGGGCCCCCGCAGCGCCCACATCGCGGGCCTGCCCTACGCCTGCTTCGCCGACCCGGCCGAACTGGAGGGGGCCCGGCTGGTCCGGGTCAGCCCGCTGGCCTCCGACCCCGCCGACTACGCCGTCCTGGACACCGGCGGACGGCGCTTCGCCCTCACGGTCACCTGCGCGGCCAACGCCGCCGGGCTGGTGCCCGAGGGCGACTACGCCCGCTCCGACGCCCGCGCCGCACGGGCCGCCCTGGCCCCGCTGGCACGCGCCCTCGGGGTCGACGTGGACGAGGCCGCGCGCGCCGTCCTGCACCGGGCCACCGAGCGCGTCAGCGCCGTCGTGGAGGCCCTCGTGCGCGACTACGGTCTCGACCGCGATGTGTGCGACCTCGTCGGCGGGGGAGGCGGCGCCGCCACCGTCACCCCCTACCTGGGCGAGCGCACGGGCATGCGGTCCCGCATCGCCGCCCACAGCGAGGTCATCAGCCCCCTCGGAGTGGCCCTCGCACTGGTCCGCGAGTCCGTCGAGCGCATCATCCCCGGCGCCACCCACTCCGACGTGCTCGCCGTACGCTCCGAGGCCGAGCAGGCGGTGCTCGCGCAGGGCGCCGACCCCTCCGGGGTGGAGGTGGACGTCACCGTCGACCCGCAGCGCAACCTCGTCACCGCCGTCGCCACGGGCGCCACCGAGCTGCGCACCAAGGACCGCACCGCCGTCACGGACGCCGGCGCGGCCCGCGCCGCGGCCGCCGCCAGCCTCGGCGCGGACCCGGGGGCCGTCACCGAGTACGCCTCCAACGGCTGGTACCGGGTCTTCGGCCTGCTCCGCCGCCCCGGGGGGCCGTTCGGCCGCTTCGCCCGGGAGCGCGCCCACGTGCGCGTCGTGGACGCCGAGGGCGTCGTGCGCCTGCACAGCGCCGACGCCCGGGTGGACACCCTGACCGCCGCGGAGGCGGAGGGAAGGCTCAGGGACCTGGTGGCGGAGCGCACCGCCTACGGCGACGGAGGGGCGGTCCCGCCCGCGGTGTGGCTCCTGCTGGGCCCCAAGCTCGCCGACCTGTCGGGGGTCATGGACCCCGGCCACCTCCTGGCGCTCGCGGCCACCGAGATCGGCCGCCGCGGTCCCGACGAGACGGTGATCGCCCTGATGGAGACACGCCGATGACCGCGCCGCCGCGCCCCGGGGCCGACTACGGCCGCATCTCGGCGGCCTCCGACGAGGACCTGGCCGCCGAACTCCTGGCCCTGACCCCCACGCACGAGGGCCGCGACCCCGGGCAGCTGCGCGACTGGGCGCGCACCGCCCTGGCCTTCGGGCGCGAGCTGGCCGACACCGCCCGCGCGGGGCCCGCCGGGCCCGGGGGAGCGGGGGCCGAGGTGACCGACAGGGCCACCGGGGGCCTGCGCCCCGGCGAGGTCCTGCTCGCCGAGTACCTCCACCGGGCCGCGGGGGACCGGGTGATCGTCTACGCCGACGCCCTGGACTACGCCCGCGGGGTGGCGGAGGCGGCGGGCTGGGGCCGGGACTACCCGCGCGCCGCGCTGCGCGGGGCGGCGCTCGCCCACGAGGAGGCCCACCGCATGCTGCACCGCGGCCACGGCCGGGAGCTGCGCCGCAGACTCGGCCACACGGCGCTGAGGCTGGGGCCCCTGCGGGTGCGGGGGCACGTCGCCGGCGCGGACGAGATCGCCGCCCACGCCTACGCCGGACGGCGCGGGGCGCTCCGCCGGAGCCCGCTCGCGCTCACCGCGGCCATCGCCGCCACCCTCGCCCACCGGGGCCCGGACCAGCACGGTCCGGGCCCGAGAACCACCTCCGGAGACCGCCCGTGACCGCCCTGGGAATCCTTCTCGCCATGGCCGTGGGCGTCGGCCTGATGCTGACGCGCCGCCTCCCCACCGCCTTCGCCCTCGTCCTGCTGTCCGTCGCCGTCGCTCTGATCGCGGGGGCGCCCCTCACCGGGGAGGAGGGCAGCGTCGTCGGCACGGTCGTCCAGGAGGGGGCTCCGCGCCTGGCGGCGACCATGGTCGCCATCCTGCTGGGCTGCTGGCTGGGCACGCTGATGTCGGAGGCGGGGATCGCCTCGACGCTCGTCCGCAAGATCGTGGAGTTCGGCGGCGAGCGCCCCTCCGTGGTCGCGGTCGGCGTGTTCCTGGTCGCGATCCTGTGCGGGGCCATCACGGGTTCGGCCCCGGCGGCGATGCTCGCGGGCGTCGTCGGCATCCCGGCGATGATCGCGGTCGGGGTCACGCCCACCGTCGCGGCGGGCACCGTCCTGGTGGGCATCGCCGCCGGGCTCCCCCTGGAGCTGATCAACTGGCAGTTCCTGTCCGACGCCATCGGCGTCCCGGTCTCCACGGTGCAGCACTTCCAGCTGCGCATGTTCCCGATCGCCCTGGTCGGCGGCCTCGCCTACATCCTCGTGGAGATGCGCCGCAAGGGGGCGCGGCACACGTGGGCGGTGCGCGTCCCCGCGCCCGCCGGGGGCGGGGGCCCCGGCCGCCCCGCCGGCCGGCGCGCACGCGCCGCCGAGCGGCGCCGCCGCCGCGGGGACGCCCCCTGGTACGCGCTGGTCACACCCCTGGTCCCGATCGTGCTGGCGCTGGGGCTGGAGATCCCCATCGTGCCCTCGCTGATCGCGGGCGTCGTCTACGCGCTGCTCACCGCCGTGCCCTGGCGGGACATGACGAGCACCGCGCTGCGCACCCTCTACCAGGCGTTCGACGTGGCGGCCCCGCCCATCGTCCTGTTCATCGCGATCGGGATGCTCCTCGCCGCGGTGAACCTGCCCGGCGCGGTCCAGGCGCTCAGCCCCGTGGTCACCGCGATCAGTCCGGGCAGCCCGTGGCTGTTCGTCCTGGTCTTCGCCGCACTGGTGCCGCTGGCCCTCTACCGCGGTCCGATGAACATCTTCGGCCTCGGCGCGGGGGTGGCCGGGGTGCTCATCTCCGGCGGCATCTACCCCGCCCCGGCGGTGCTGGGCATGATGGCCTCCTACGGCCAGGTCCTGGGCGTCTCGGACCCCACCAGCACCCAGACGGTGTGGGCCTCGCAGTACGCCGGGGTCCGCCCCGAGCGCTCCATGCTCTCCACGCTCCCCTACACGTGGGCGGTCGCCGTCGCCGGCCTGGCCCTCACCGCGTTCCTCTACCTGCGGTGAGCCGCCCGGCGGCGGGCCCCGCCCGGAAGGGGCGAGGCCTCCCGGGCCCGTCCGCCGGGGCACGTCACCGCGCTGACGCCCCGGTCCTCCCGGAGGGCCGGCGCCGCAGGGGAGCCCGCCGGTGGGCCGATCGGCCCACCGGACCGCGGCCGCGCTGGTAGCGTGGCGCGCCATGACGATCCTGAGCCGCCCCCCGTTCGCGCGCCTGGTGGCCCGGTCGATGCAGGCGGGCATGGCGCTCGCGGCGGGACCCGCGACCCGCCGCGCGCACGCGAGGCTTCCCGAGTACCCCCGAAGGACCGAGGCGCTCACCGTCCCCACCTCCTACGGTCCGGCGCGCGTCACCGTCCACCGCCCCGGACCCGCTCCCCGGCCCCCGGCGGTGTACGTCAACCTGCACGGCGGGGGCTTCGTGCTGGGGTGGACGGAGATGGACGATCCGCTGTGCCGCGCGCTGGCGGCCGAGGCCGGGGCGGTCGTGCTCAACGTCGGCTACGCGGTCGCGCCACAGCACCCGTTCCCGGCCCCGGCCCGCCAGGCGCACGAGATCGTGCGGTGGGCGGCGGCCCACGGCGGCGAGCACGGCTGGGACGGGTCGCGCCTGGTGGTCGGCGGGCAGAGCGCGGGAGGCGCCCTGGCCGCGGCGGCGGCGCGGCTGGACCTGGAGGCCGGCGAGTCCCTGGTCGGGTTGCAGGTGCTGCACTACCCGCCGCTGGACATGACCGTGGCGGCGGGGGACAAGCCCTCGGTCGTCGACCGGCCCCTGCTGCGGCCCTGGATGGGCGAGGTCTTCAACTCCTCCTACCTGCCCGACCCGGCGGAGCGGGGCCACCGGCTGGCCTCCCCGGCGGGGCCGCGGGACACCGCGGACCTCACCGGTATCGCGCCCGCCCTCGTCATCGTCGCCGAGCACGACATCCTGCGCGAGGAGGGGCGCCGCTACGCCCGCCGGCTCGACGGGGCCGGCGCGCTCGCGGCCCTGCACGAGGTCGCCGGCCGCGACCACGGCTACGACGTGGGCGACGACGACGCGGCCCGGCAGACCTACCGCCTGATCGCCTCCGAGTTGTTTTTTTTTTTTCCTTGGGGGGGGTTGGGCCAGGTGTTAGGTCGTGTTGAT
>NZ_JBSHDN010000132.1:0-18614 GCF_053616335.1 Nocardiopsis sp. NPDC055824 | reverse complement strand
CGCCTGCGGCGTGGGCGGGCACCGTCGTGCGCCTCGGGCGGGGGCTAGCCCTGGCCCGGGAGGCGTCGCTCGGCGGAGCCGACGTAGTGCTGGCGCGGGCGCGCGATCCGGAAGGCCGGGTCGTGCAGCTGCTCGCGGTAGTGGGCGACCCAGCCGGGCAGACGGCCGATCGCGAACAACACGGTGAACATGTTGGTGGGGAAGCCCATGGTGCGGTAGATGACGCCGGTGTAGAAGTCGACGTTCGGGTAGAGCTTGCGCTCCGTGAAGTAGGAGTCGGCGAGCGCCGCGGCCTCCAGCTTGAGGGCCAGGGAGAACAGCTCGTCCGGGTTCTCGTCCCGGTCGAGGATCTGGCTCGCCAGAACCTTGATCTCCTTGCTGCGCGGGTCGAAGTTCTTGTAGACCCGGTGTCCGAAGCCCATGAGGCGCATCTCGCGCGCCTTGACCTTCTCCAGGAAGTCCTCGATGGAGATGCCCGAGTCGCGGATCTCCTCCAGCATCTCCAGCACGGCCTGGTTGGCGCCGCCGTGGGACGGGCCGGACAGGGCGTTGATGCCGGAGGCGACGCTGGCGTAGATGTCGGCCTGCGAGGAGCCGACCACGCGCACGGTGGCGGTGGAGCAGTTCAGCTCGTGGTCCGCGTGCAGGACGAGCAGCATGCCGACGGCCTTGTTGAACAGGTCGCCGAGCTCGCCGGTGGGGGCCTTGTCCCCGAAGGTCATCCGGATGAAGTTGTCGACGTAGTCGAGCGAGTCGTCCGGGGAGATCGGCGTCTCGCCGATGGAGTTGCGGTAGATGCGGGCCGCGATCGTCGGCAGCTTGGCCAGCAGCCGGATCGTGGCGAGCTCCACCTGGGCGTCGTCGCCCGGGTCCACGCTGTCGTCGTAGTACGCGGCGAGGGTGTTGACGGCACTGGCCATGAGCGCCATCGGGTGGCCGTTGCGGGGCATCGCGTCGATGAACGCGCCCATCTCGGCCGGGATGTCGGCGTTGTCGCGCAGGCCGTCGGAGAACTCCTTCAGCTGGCCGGGCTCGGGGAGCTCGCCGTAGATCACCAGGTAGGCGACCTCCAGGAAGGTCGCGCCCACGGCGAGGTCCTCGATCGGGTATCCGCGGTAGCGCAGGATGCCGGCGGCCCCGTCGATATAGGTGATCTTCGAGCTACACGAAGCGGTGTTGCCGAACCCGGGGTCCAGGGTCGTCATTCCGGTCGACCCCAGCAGGGTCTTCAGCTCGATGGTGCGTTCACCCTCGGTACCGGTGAACACCGGCAGCTTCAGCACGCCGCCCTCGTAGTGGAGCTCCACCGTGCGGTCTTTGTCGTCTTCGCTCATGCCCGAGGTCAACCTTTCCCAGCGGGGGATACGTGAGGTGCGTCAGACGCGGGGCGGTCTGCCGCCACGTTCTTGATTCACTCGTTATTGTTCTGTTTTGTTAAACGACTGTTAAGCAAAATCATATAAGTTTCACCGATTCACGAACAGGTGACATGCAACACATACCCAGACGTGAGAAGAATTACCGCACGGTGAAGATTTACAAACTTTGCCGATTGTCGATTACTCCGTGATCGCCCTGAGACGTCGCAGACGGCACCGGGGGTTCTCCCGGCGTCGTCACCGTCTCCTGTGGTGGTCCCCTGAGCACCCCGCCACCCGCCCGGACCGGCCCCTCGGCGCCCTCTTCACAGAAGTGGACATACCCGAACGAAGCTCAGTGCGGCCAGGTGTTCGAACGCGCCCTAGCGGCCTTCTCTCAGGGTACCTTCGCCCTGATCAAGGGGGTTGACACGGGGTACCCCCTGCTTGGTGATCTTGACCTCTGCCTGCACAACAGCGGTCCCACGGGCACCTCCGGACGCGGCGGAGCGGAGTCCCGATGGGCGTGTGGTGTGCGTGCGGCACGAGAGTTCACACGGGCCCCGGAAGTGGCGGAGCGCTCTCCCCGCACGGCGCCGCCCGGGGCTCGCGCCCTCACCCGGAGCGGTCCCGTGCGCCCCTCCCGACACACACGGGGGAGGGACGCACGGCACGCGGGACGAGGCCGGTCCCGCTCCCGGGCGCCGGCGCCGGTCCCGGACGCCGGCGGAGGACGTCACTCGCCCTCGTCGACGCCGCCCGCCAGCAGGGGCTCCATGAGCAGCGAGGGGTGGTCCCGCTCGATGACCCTCAGCCGCCACTTGTTGTGCACCAGCACCAGGAGTTCTCCGTCGGAGCGGCGCCTGAGCACCTCCGCCCCCGACAGGGCGTGCAGGACGGGGGCCGACTCCTCGTCGGTGCGGCGCGCCACCGAGTAGTCCAGCGGCGACGCCTCCACGGGGCTGCGGAACTCCTGGTCCATGCGGTGCTTGACCACGTCGAACTGGAGCGGGCCGACCGCCGCCAGCACGGGCGCCTGCTCGCCGCGCACGTCGGAGGTCAGGACCTGCACCACGCCCTCGGCGTCGAGCTGGGCGATACCCCGCTGGAACTGCTTGTACTTGCCCGCGTCGACCGCGCGCGCCACCACGAAGTGCTCGGGGGCGAAGCTCGGGATCGGCGGGAAGTCGACCTTGGGCCCGTCGTAGAGGGTGTCGCCGACCGCCAGCGCCTGGGCGTTGACCAGGGCGATCACGTCACCGGGATAGGCGGTGTCGATGGTGGAGCGGTCCGAGCCGAACACCGCCTGCGTGTACTTGGTCGCGAAGGGGCGGCCGGTGGAGGCGTGGGTGAGGACCATGCCGCGGTCGAACCGGCCCGAGCTCACCCGCAGGAACGCCATGCGGTCCCGGTGGTTCTTGTCCATGTTGGCCTGCATCTTGAAGACCTGGCCGGAGAAGGGCTGCTCCACCCTGCGCGGCCGGTCCTTGGCGTCGAGCTTGGCCGAGGGGGCCGGGGCCAGCTCGACCACCGTGTCCAGCAGCTGGCCGACGCCGAAGTTGGACAGGGCCGCGCCGAACAGCACCGGGGAGGACTCCCCCGCCATGAACGACTCGGGGTCGAAGTCGGCGCCGAGCGCCTCCAGGAGCTCGATCTCCTCCTGCGCCTGCACCCAGGCGTCCAGCTCGACCTCGGCCGCCCGCTCGGGCTCCAGGACCTCCTCGACGGCCTTGGTGGCGCCGCCGGGCGTGCGGGTCATCTTCGTGTAGACGCCGCTGGTCCGGTCGACGAGGCCGCGGAAGTCCCCCGCGATGCCCACCGGCCAGTTCATCGGGGTGGGGCGCAGCCCGATGCGCTGCTCGATCTCGTCCAGCAGCTCCAGCGGCTCGCGGCCGGGGCGGTCCCACTTGTTGACGAACGTGATCACGGGCATCTTGCGCGCCCGGCACACGTCGAAGAGCTTGAGGGTCTGCGGCTCCAGGCCCTTGGCCGAGTCCAGCAGCATGATCGCGCAGTCCACGGCGGACAGGACGCGGTAGGTGTCCTCGGAGAAGTCGGCGTGGCCCGGGGTGTCGAGCAGGTTCAGGACGCGGCCGTCGTAGTCGATGCGCAGCGCCGCCGAGGTGATGGAGATCCCCCGGTCCTGCTCCATGTCCATCCAGTCGGAGGTGACGCCCTTGCGGTCGCCCTTGCCGTGGACGGCGCCGGCGGAGGAGATGGCCGCCGCGTGCAGGGCCAGGGCCTCGGTGAGGGTCGACTTTCCGGCGTCGGGGTGGGAGATGACCGCGAAGGTCCTCCGGCGCCCCGCCTCGTGGGCGACCTCTGACTCCTGCTTGGTCACGCCCGCCGTGTCCACACTCATTCCCGCTGTCCGCCCCGCCTCGTGTGCTGTCGTCCGACCGGCCCGTGGGCCCTGTCCAGCCTACGCTCGCCGGGGCGTGCGGGTGACAGGAACCCGGCCGCCGCGCCCCCGCCACCGGCGCGGTTCGGTCCCCGGCCCGCGCGGCACCGGTGGCCGGCCCCTCCGCCGTGCCCGCGACCGGGCTCAGTCCCCGGGCGCGCGTGCGGCGCGCCTGCCGAGGTGGCGCTTCGATCCGGCGGTGGTGGGCCCGAGGACCGTCCCGAGGGGGAGGGGCGTGGGCGCCCGCCGCGTGCGGGGGACGGCCCCGACCTGGTGGGCGTCCTCGTAGACGATCCGGCCGGGGTCGTCGGACTCGCTCCTGCGGTGCTCCACGCCGTGGGCGCGGAGCAGGCCCCGGAGGGCGTCGAGACGGCCGGTGAAGTGCGCGCACCCCTCCGTCTTGAACCAGGTCACCGCGCCGACCGTGTTCCCGTCGGCGTAGAACGGAGGGGTCGGCAGAGCTTCCCGGAACCAGTCGTCGACGTCGAAATAGAGGTCCTCCTCGGCCTCCGACAGCCGCCCGGCCCGGCGCAGGTGGTCGACCGCGACGAAGAGGCCGACCCCCGTCCCGAGGCGGCCGATGTAGTCCGCGTGGATCCTGAAGTACCGCGCCACCCCGTCAGTGTGCCCCGGGCGCGCGCCGCGGTCCAGGGGCGGCCGGGCCCCGCTGCACGCGGAAGGGCGGGCCCCTGCCCTCCGGCGCGGGGCGCGCCTGCCGATGGTCCCGGGCACCGACGCGGCGCGGGCCCCGCCCTGCGGGGCGGCCGTCCCGCAGGGAGGCCGGCGGCCCGGGACGCGGGGCCTCAGGCGCCCCCGGCCCCCTCCACGGCGGCGGTGACACGGCGGATCAGCTCGTCCCGGCCGATGCCGCCGGGGTAGACGGCGACCAGCACGCGCTCCCGCGCGGCCCCCTCCTCGGCGCGCAGCATCGGTTCGGCGGCCCGGCGGACGAACTCCATGGCGGCGTCGAAGCTCGCCCACACCTCGCGCCGGTCCTGCTCCGGACTGCGCAGCCACGAGCGGAGGACGTGGTTGTGCGCCGAGATGAGCGAGGCGGCGGCCACCCCGGCGGCCAGGGACCGCTCCCCGCCGCCGTCCCCGCCCTCCCGGTCGGCCAGGAAGCGGCTGAACGCCGCCTGGTAGCGGGCGGTCATCGCGACCTCGCGGTCCCGCAGGCGCGGGTGCGCGCGCACCAGCCGGTAGCGCGGCACGGTGATCTCCGGGTCCCCCAGATACCCCTGGAGCACCAGGCGCGCTGCGGCGAACACCGAGCTCAGCGGGTCGTCGGGGGAGGCCTCCAGGTAGCGGACCACGGTCGAGAACAGCTCGTCGTGCTCGGCGAAGAGGATGTCCTCCTTCGACCCGAAGCGCCGGAACAGGCTGCGGCGGCTCACCCCGGTGGCGGCGGCGATCCCGTCCATCGTGGTGGCGTCGAACCCGTTCTCGGTGAACAACCGCACGGAGGCCAGCACCACCTCGCGGGTGGCCACGCGCCCACCCGACCGTTCCCGCGCCATGGCGCACCCCTTCGACGTACGGAAGCTGCCAAGAAGCTATCCGACTGTGTACTTCGCCCTTTCCACCCCCTATTCTGGCACTGGATGCCACAGAAAGGCACGCGGTGCCGGGAAAGGGAATCGGATGAGTGACTTCGACCTGTTCAAGACCACCGAGGAGCACGAGGAGCTGCGCGCGGCCGTGCGCTCCGTCTCCGAGGACAAGATCGCGCCCCACGCGGCCGAGGTCGACGAGAAGAGCGCCTTCCCGCAGGACGCCCTGGAGGCCCTGGTGGCCACCGACTTCCACGCACCGCACATCGCCGAGCAGTACGACGGCGTCGGCGCCGACGCCCTGGCCACCTGCATCGTCATCGAGGAGGTCGCCCGCGTGTGCGCCTCCTCCTCCCTCATCCCCGCCGTCAACAAGCTCGGCACCATGCCGCTGATCCTGGGCGCCTCCGAGGACGTCAAGCAGCGGTACCTGCCCAAGGTGGCCAGTGGCGAGGCGATGTTCTCCTACGGGCTGTCCGAGCGCGAGGCCGGCTCCGACACCGCGAGCATGCGCAGCCAGGCCGTGGCCGACGGCGACGACTGGATCCTCAACGGCCAGAAGTCCTGGATCACCAACGCGGGCGTCAGCGAGTACTACACGGTCCTCGCCGTGACCGACCCCGAGGGCGCCCGCGGCCGCAACATCTCGGCGTTCGTCCTCCACGCCGACGACGAGGGCTTCACCCTGGGCGAGCCCGAGCGCAAGCTCGGCATCAAGGGCTCCCCCACCCGCGAGCTGTTCTTCGACAGCGTGCGCATCCCCGGCGACCGCATCGTCGGCGCCCCGGGCGAGGGCCTCAAGATCGCCCTGCGCACCCTGGACCACACCCGCGTCACCATCGGCGCGCAGGCCGTCGGCATCGCCCAGGGCGCCCTGGACCACGCCGTGGCCTACGTCAAGGAGCGCAAGCAGTTCGGCAAGGCGATCGCGGACTTCCAGGGCATCCAGTTCATGCTCGCCGACATGGCGATGAAGCTGGAGACCGCCCGGCAGATGGTCTACGTGGCCGCCGCCAAGTCCGAGCGCGGCGACGACGACCTGGCCTTCTACGGCGCCGCCGCCAAGTGCTACGCCTCCGACGCCGCCATGGAGATCACCACCGACGCGGTGCAGCTGCTCGGCGGCGCGGGCTACGTCAAGGACTTCCCGCTGGAGCGCATGATGCGCGACGCCAAGATCACCCAGATCTACGAGGGCACCAACCAGATCCAGCGCATGGTGATGGCCCGCCAGCTCCTCAAGAAGTAGGCCGCCGACGTCGGTTTCCGCCGTCACGGCCCGGCCGTGAGGTGACAGCGGCAGACCCCCGGTAACCACGTTCCCGGGGGTCTGCTCCGTCTGTGTCCTGTGCGATCGCCCGCACCGGAACCGGTCGTCGGCCACGCGTCGCCGGGGGCTCGCCGTTCCACCCGCGCCCCGCCCGGGCCCCGCCCGGGCCCGGACGCCCGCGGAGGGCCCTACGGCGGCCCGGCGGGGGTCAGAGGACGGACTCCCGCATGAAGCGGGCCAGCGGGATGGGGTCGCGGTTCAGGGCCGCGCGCACCCCCTCGGTGACCTCGGCGGCCCGGCCCGAGACGGCGGCGGCGAAGCGCTCGTTGAGCGTGTCGATGTACCTCTCGCCCCAGCCCCGGTTGGTGGCGCGGAAGTAGAAGCCCGCCTCGTCCACGATCTTGAACCGCCACACGGGGCTCTCGGTGCCCTTCGTCCGCTTGACCACCTCGCGGAAGGTGAGGGCCTGCGGGCCCGTCAGCGTGTACTCCCGGCCCCCGTGGCCGCCCAGCAGGGCGGCGACGGCGGTGTCCGCGACGTCGCGGGCGTCCACGAAGCTGACCTCGGTCCGGCGCTTGACGGGGAGTTCGAGGCGGCCGTTGCGTGACCGCGCCAGGCTCGCGAACGTGCCCTCCGTGAAGTCCTGGAACAGCCAGTTGGGCCGCAGGACCGTCCACGTGTGGAACAGGTCCTTGGCCCGCAGCTCGGCGGCGCGCTGGTCCGAGTCGGAGGGCGCGTGCTCGGTGCCCATGGCGGACATGACCACCGCCCTCCCGACCCCGGCGTCGGCCGCCTTCTCCAGGAACCCGGCGACCCGGTTCCCCAGGGCGCTGCCGACCGGCGTCACCACGAAGATGCTGCTCACGCCCTTGAGGACGTCGTCCCAGTTGGAGGTGTCGGTCCAGTCCAGGCGCGTCTGAGAGGAACGGGACGCCCCCGTCGCGGGCAGCCCGCGCCGCGTCAGCTCGGTGAGGACGCGACGGCCCACCATTCCGGTGGCTCCGGTGACCAGTGTGCTCATTGGAACCACCGTACCGACGGCGCGCGGCCGACCGGACACGAACCGCCAACAGGACCGCGATCTCGGGCGCGGACACGGGCCGGCCGGGGCCTGCGGGCGGGCCCGGCCGCCCCCGCCCGGGGTGCGGCTCCGGTCCGTGGGCGCCCGCGCGCCGGGTCCGCCCCGACCGGCCGGCCGCGGCCCCGCCACCTGCCCCGACGACCAAAGTATGGACCTGGCCGCCATCGGTAGGGCGTGCCGCCGGGCGCCTGCCCGGGGCCGGGCTCCGAACGTAGACTTCACAGCGATGAACGCTTCCACGGTGACCGGTGCGCAGCGGTGCAGTGCGCGTGACTGGATCGTGGACCTGTCCATGTTCCTGCTCGCCCTCGCCTACGCGGTGACGACCTCCCTCGAACTGCCCGGGGCCTCTCCCCCCGGCGTCGAGTTCGGCCCGGAGCTGGTGCCCCCGGGGCCGCCGTCCACCTGGTTCGAGGGCGCGGGGCGCCTGGCCGCCTTCCTGGCCTGCCTGTCCCTCTGGTGGCGCCGCCGCTGGCCGGTCCAGCTCGCCGTCGCACTGGTGCTGGTCTCCGTGGTCTTCCCCCTGGCCATGGGCGCGATGCTCATCGCCCTGTTCTCCCTGGCCGTGCACCGGTCGCCGCGCACGAGCCTGGCCGTGTTCGGGGTGGGCGCGGCCACCGCCTACCTGCACGCGGTCCTGTGGCCGGACCCGCACCTGCCGATGCTGGTCACCGTGCTGCTGAGCGTGGCCATCCAGGGCGCCGTCATCGGCTGGGGGCTGACCGTCCACCACCGGCGCGAGCTCGTGGAGTCGCTGCGCGACCGGGCCGTGCACGCGGAGACCGAGGCCCAGCTGCGGGCCGAGCACGCCCAGCACCAGGTCAGGGAGGCGATGGCCCGGGAGATCCACGACGTGCTCGGGCACCGGCTGTCGCTGCTCAGCGTGCACGCAGGAGCCCTGGAGTACCGGCCCGACGCCCCGTCCGAGGAGGTCGCGCGCTCGGCGAAGGTGATCCGGGAGAGCGCCCACCAGGCCCTCCAGGACCTGCGGGAGGTGATCGGCGTCCTGCGCGCGCCCGTCGGGGAGCTCCCCCAGCCGACCATGGCCGACCTCCAGCAGCTCGTGGAGGAGGCCGACGAGGTCGGCGCCCGCGTGGAGTTCGCGGAGGAGTACACCGGGACGGTCCCGGAGCGGACCGGCCGCACCGCCTACAGGATCGTGCAGGAGGGCCTGACGAACGTGCGCAAGCACTCCCCCGGCGCCGACACCCGGGTACGGGTGAGGGGCGCCCCCGGCGAGGGCCTCGTGGTGGAGGTGCTCAACGGCCCCTCCCCCGAACCGCCTCCCCCGACCGCCGGCGGGGGTTCGGGCCAGGGCCTGGTCGGCCTGGCGGAGCGGGTCTCCCTCGCGTCGGGGCGCCTGGAGCACGGGCCGGCCGCCGGTGGTGGCTGGCGCCTGTCCGCCTGGCTACCGTGGCCCGTATGAGTCGAACAGAGCGGGGAGCCAGGGAGATCGGGGTGGTGATCGTCGACGACGACGCGCTGGTCCGGGTCGGCCTGGTGATGATGATGGGCGGCGCGCCCGACATCCGGGTGCTGGCCGAGGCCGAGGACGGCGGGTCGGTCCTCGGCCTGGTCGAGCGTTACTCCCCCGACGTGGTCCTGATGGACATCCGCATGCCGACGGTGGACGGCCTGACGGCGACGGAGCGGCTGCGCTCCCTGGAGGACCCGCCCGAGGTGCTGGTGCTGACCACGTTCGACGCCGACGAGCACGTGCTGCGCGCGCTGCGGGCGGGCGCGGCCGGGTTCCTGCTCAAGGACACCCCTCCGGCGGAGATCGTGGAGTCGGTGCGGCAGGTCTCGCGGGGCATGTCGGTGCTCTCCCCCGCCGTGACGCGCCGCCTGGTCGACCGGGTGGGCGCGGGCGACCACGGGGCACGGGCGGGCCGGGCGCGCGAACGGCTGGCGGCGCTGAACGGCCGTGAGCTGGAGGTGGCGGTGGCGGTCGGCGAGGGCCGGTCCAACGCCGACATCGCCTCGCGCCTCTTCCTCAGCGTGCCGACGGTCAAGACGCACGTGTCGAGCATCCTGACCAAGCTGGGGCTGAACAACCGGGTGCAGGTCGCGCTCCTGGTCCACGACGCGCAGCTCCTCGACGGCGGCGGCTGAGACCCCGCCGCGGCGGTCCGCGCCCCGCCTCCCCGGGGCGCGGGTTACGCCGTCCCCCCGTCGGGCAGGGCCGTAACGAGGGCTCCTCGGAAGGACTGCTCCGCGGGAAGGGAGGATCGGATGGACGACAGCGACTACTACCCCGGCGTGCTCGACGCCGTCATGGAACAGGTCCGGAGCCACATCGGCGAGGGGCGGGTCGCCGACTACATCCCCGAGCTGGCCGACGTGGACCCGGACGAGTTCGGGTTCTCGATCGCCACCGTGGACGGCGGCATGTACAGCACCGGCGACCAGGCGCGCACCCGCTTCTCCATGCAGAGCATCACCAAGGTGTTCACCCTGGCCCTGGTGATGCGGGGCCACGCGGGGTCCGACGTGTGGAAGCGGGTGCACCGGGAGCCGTCGGGCAACGCCTTCAACTCCCTCCACCAGCTGGAGTTCGAGAACGGCGTTCCGCGCAACCCCATGATCAACCCGGGGGCGCTCATCGTCACCGACCAGCTCCTGTCCGACACCGGGGACGCGGTCGGGGAGCTGCGGAAGCTGCTGTGCGAGGAGACCGGCGACCCCGACCTGCACACGGACAACCTGGTCGCGGAGTCCGAGTCCAGGAGCGGCGACCGCAACCGCGCGCTGGCCTACCTCATGGCGAGCTTCGGCAACATCCGGAACCCGGTGCCGGAGGTGCTGGACCACTACTTCCGGCAGTGCTCCATCACCGTCAGCTGCGAGGAGCTGGCCAGGGCCGGCCTGTTCCTGGCCCGGCGCGGCAGGCGGGCGGACGGCTCGGAGCTGCTCAGCGTCTCGGACACCCGCCGGATCCTGGCGGTGATGCTGACCTGCGGCACGTACGACGCCGCGGGGGAGTTCGCGTACCGCGTCGGGATCCCCTGCAAGAGCGGGGTGGGGGGCGGCATCCTCGCGGTCGTCCCGGGGCGGTGCACGGTGGCGGCCTGGGGCCCCGGGCTGGACGCCAAGGGCAACTCGGTGACGGCTGCCCTCGCGCTGGAGGCCTTCACCGACGTCACCGGCTGCTCGGTGTTCTGAGCGGCGCGCGGAGCCGGGACGCGTGGGCCGGGGCCGGGACGCACGGGGCCGCCCGGTCCGGGGAGCCCGGAGGCGATGAGTTCCGCCGCGCCGCCGGGTCCCAGTCCGTGTACACCCGACCACCCTCGTCCGAGGAGGACGCCATGACCGCCACCTACACCTTCGACGTCTTCTCCAGCCTCGACGGCTTCGGCTCCTACGGCGGGGACGGCGACTGGGGAGGCTACTGGGGCAAGCAGGGCCCGGAGCTCCTCGGCCACCGCCTCGCCCTGTACGACGCGGAGCAGCGGATGGTCCTCGGAGCGACCACCTACCGGGAATTCGCCCGGATGCTGGGGCCGGACCCCGACGCGGGCGACCCCTGGGTCGCCCGGATGAGGGACCTGCCCCTGACGGTGGTCTCGACCACCCTGGAGGAACCCCTCGACTGGCCGGGCGACGCGACCGTCGCCCGCGGCGGCGCCGTCGACGCCGTCGCCCGGCTCAAGGAGGAGTCCGCGGTCCCGCTGCGCTCACACGGCAGCCTGTCGATGAACCGCTCCCTGATGGCCGCCGGCCTGGTCGACCTCGTCCAGGTGACGATCTTCCCCGTGATCACCGGCCGCACCGGAACGGCACCGCTCTTCCGGGGCGCGGCCGACTTCGACCTCGACCTGGTCGACCACCGGACGCTGGACGGCCGCGTCCAGGAACTCGTCTACCGGCCCGCCCTGCACGCCTGAGGCCTACCAGGTGCCGACCTCCAAGAACACTCCCACGGCCCTGTGCCGAGACGGCTTGACCGAAGCCGCTCGACATCCCTGGGAGCGCCCCGGCCGGGTCAGGCGTCCGGGTCGAAGGTCTGCGCCATGTGGTCCAGCATCTCCCGGTTGAGGTCGGGGTGCTCGTTGCTGGCCACGAGGAACAGGGCGTAGCCCCTGTCCTCGGTGTGGAAGCCCCGGTTGATGCCGTGCATCCGGCCGCCCCTGCCGTCGTAGGTGAACTCCCAGTCGGCCGCGCTGACGTAGTCGTCGGCCCAGTCGGCGTCGACGTCCTCGATGCCGACGAGTTCGTAGCCGGGGAAGTTGCCGCGCACGCCGGGCTCGGCGGCGCGCCAGTCGTCACCGGCGTCGGGGTTGGGGCTGTCCGTGTACTCCACGAGCAGGTAACCGCCGTCGGGGTTGCGGAAGTAGACCTGGACCCCCGACCGGTCGATCTCCCAGTCCTCGGGGACGTCCACGGCGAAACCGTTCTCGTCCTCGTGGCGGACGAGGTGGTCCCACCTGTCGTCCTCCTCGTCCTGCTCCTCCTCCGGGTCCGCGTCCTCGGCCCCGGAGGAGGCCTCCGGCTCGGAACCGGGTTCCGCCGAGGGCTCGGCCTCCTCCGACGCTCCGTCCCCGCCCTCCGCGGACGGTTCGACGGCGGCCTGCTCGGAGTCGCCGACGAGTCCGGCGCCGGTGTCGCCGGACCGGTTGACGGCCACCAGGACGCCGGTGGTCGCGCCCCCGACCAGCAGGACGAGCACGAGGGCGAGGAGCAGGAGGGGCCCCCGCCGCCGACCGGGGCCGCCGCCGGAGGGGCGGGGGGCGGGCGGCACGGGGACGGGCGCGGCGGACTCGGCGCGCGCCTCGGCCGCGGCCGGCCCCTCCGCGGGCCCCGTCGCGGCCGGGGCCGGCGCCACCGCCGTGGCGGGGGTGTCGGAGGCGTCGCGGATCTCGCGGAGCCACGTGCGGACCTCGCTCACGGACGGCCGGTCCTCCGGCCGCTTCTCGCACAGCGACTCCAGGACCGGGCGCAGCGGGCCCGCGTTGACCGGCTCGGGCAGGTCCTGGGTGACGATGGCGGTCAGCGTCGCCATGGGGGTCGGCCGGTCGAACGGGAGCGTGCCCTCGGAGGCCTGGTAGAGGGTGATGCCCAGGGCCCACATGTCCGAGGCCGGGGTGGCGGAGTGCCCGTGCGCGATCTCCGGCGCCAGGTAGCTCGGCGACCCGATCAGCAGGCCGGTGCTGGTGAGGTGGGTGGAGCCGTCCAGGTGGGCGATGCCGAAGTCGGTCAGGACCGCGCGGTCGTTCCCGGCGATGAGCACGTTGCCCGGCTTGATGTCGCGGTGCACGATGCCCCGCGCGTGCGCCTCGGCCAGCCCGGCCGCCATCTGCTCGCCGATGTCGGCGACCCTCTTCGCCGACAGGGCCCCGTCGGAGCGGATGAGGTCGCCCAGGGAGGGGCCCAGGACGAGTTCCATCACGATCCACGGGCGGCCGTCCTCCTCCGCCACGTCGAACACGGTGATGATCGAGGGGTGGCTGAGCTGCGCCGCGCTGCGCGCCTCTCGAAGCATCCGGGTGCGCAGCACGTCGACCTCGTGCGCGGGGAGGTTGGGGGGCGTGGTCAGTTCCTTGACCGCGACGGGGCGGTCGAGGAGGGTGTCGGTGCCCCGCCAGACGCGCCCCATGCCGCCGGCTCCGATGACCTCGTCCAGGCGGTACCGGTTGGCCAGGACACGGCCGGGGTCGGCTTCCGAGCTGTTCGTCAAGGCGCGATTCCTCTGTGGGGGAAGGCGGTGTGTGAGGGTTCCGGGACGCGGAGGGGAAGGTCGGGGGTCGCCACGATTCTAGGAGCCCGGGGCGACTCCTGCCGCTCTTCCCCGGGGCGGCATGTCGGTGGCCCCTGTCGGCCAAGCGCCCGTGGGACCTCCCTGAAATGCGACGATCCCGCCGGAAACACCTGAGGGCGTCCATCCGGCGGGACCGAATCACCGGGAGTGTCACACCCGGAAACCGTTCAGCGGAGGCGCACCGGGAGGGGCGCGACCCCGGAGACGATGGTCGAGGGCGGCGGGGCCGGCCCGTCGGCGCCCTCACCGGCGTCGAACGCCCTCCGGTGCCTCTTGTCCTTCCGGATCCGCGTGTCGGCCAGGGCCTCGGCGACCCCGGCGTGCGTGGTCACGACCCACGCAGCAACCTCTCCAGGAAGCCCGACAGGGACGACAGGGCCGATCTCCCGGAGGTGGGCCGCTTGTGCGCGGAGGTTTCCGGGGGCGAGTGCGACGGGCTCCAGGGGGTTCCTTCCACGGGCGCGGGGGCCGGGGGCTGCTGCGGGGTGAAGAGGACGGGGAGTTCGACGGGGGTCCACGCCAGCCCGGTCAGGCGCCAGCGCAGGTCCTCGGCCGGGACAGCCGCGCGGAGCCCGGGGAGCCGGGTGAGGAGCGTGCGCGTGGCGATGATCGCGATGCTCGTGGCCTCGTCGCGGGCGGGGCAGCGGTGCGGGCCTGCTCCCCAGGCGAGGTGGGCCCTGTTGGGGGTCTCCTCCATCCGCTCGGCGTTCTCCCGCAGGAAGAAGTGGTTCGCCGCGGCGAAGCCCAGGAGGATCGGCGTCCCCGCCTCGATGACCCGCCCCCCGCCGACGGGGATGTCGACGCGGGGGTAGACGGCCGGGTAGTTGGTGATCGGGGGGTCCGCCCACAGGACGCGGTCGACGAGGTCGCCGAGGGCGGCGTCCGAGAGGGAGACGGCGTCGTCCCCGCGGACCGCGGAGTCGGCCAGGACCGCGCGGACCGCCGCGCCGATGAGGTTGGCGGTCGGCTCGTTGGCCGCGGCGACGACGAGGAGGAGCTGCATGACCACCTCCTCGTCGCTGAGCCCGGCCCGGTGCCGGATCAGCCTGGAGGTGAGGTCGTCGCCGGGAGCGCGGTGCTTGTCGGACACCGCCTCGGACAGTACGCGTTCGGCCTCGGCGTTGGACTCCTCGGTGTCCACGCCCGTCCACAGGTCGCGCATGGCGGTGGCGAAGCGCAGGCCCTGGTCCCCGTCGAACCCGACGAGGTCGTTCATGACGAGGAGGGGCAGCACGCGGGCGTACTCGTTGAGCACGTCCGCGCGACCCCGCCCGCAGAACCCGTCGATGAGCCGGTCGGCGTACCTGCCGGTGATCCGGCCGAGGTGCTCCGCGCCGACGGCACCGAGGCTGTCGGTGATCGCCCCGCGGTAGCGCTGGTGCTCCGTCCCGTCCACGAACAGGGCGTTGGACCGCGGGGCCATCATGGGCAGGAGCGGGGAGGCCGGGTGGACCCTGCCCTCGGTGAAGTCCCGCCACAGCCGGGGGTCGTGGGTGAAGGCGGTGGTGTCCCGCGACCAGGAGATGAGGGTCGAGTAGTCCGTCACGAGCCACCCGCGCACACCCGGTTCGAGTTCGACCGGGACCACGGGGCCGTGCTCGGCCCGCATGTCGGCGTAGACGGCGTAGGGGTCGGGGTGCGGTTCGCTCCGGTACAGCGCGGCGTGGGGGCAACCAGAAGACACGGGTACCTCGGGGGGTGTCGGTCGGCTACGGGCCGGGGTTCGTCCTGCGCCTCCTCGGGGCCGTCGGGCACGGCGGGACCGCCGCGGCCGCGCGTGGGGACCCGCGGCCGGTGCCACTGGGCGCACACCCTAGCGGCCCGTCCCGGGAGGCGCGAGAGCCGGATTCCCCGTGCGACAGCGGACATCGGCGGTCATCTGCCGTTATAGGGATGTCCTTCCCTCCGCCCCTTCCCCCTGTCTTCGCGTGCACGCGGGGCCAGGGGGAAGGGTCGGGCCGCCCCGGCGCACACGGCGGCGCCCCGCCCGGAGCCGGTGCTCCGGACGGGGCGTCCCGGCCGTCCCTCCTCAGGTCCGGTCGGCGGCGGTCCCCATGTGGTCCGACAGGGGCCGGAACCTGCGCAGCCGCTGGCTGTTGGTCACCACGAACACGCTGGACACGGCCATCGCCGCTCCCGCGAGCATCGGGTTGAGCAGCCCGGCCGCGGCCAGCGGCAGCGCCGCCGCGTTGTAGGCGAAGGCCCAGAACAGGTTGCCCTTGATGGTGGCGAGCGTGCGGCGCGAGAGCCGGACCGCGTCCGCCGCCGCCCGCAGGTCGCCGCGCACCAGGGTCAGGTCGCTGGCCTCGATGGCCACGTCCGTGCCGGTGCCCATGGACAGCCCCAGGTCGGCCTGGGCGAGCGCGGCGGCGTCGTTGACCCCGTCGCCGACCATGGCCACGGTGCGTCCCTCGGCCTGGAGGCGCTTGACCACGTCGACCTTGTCCTTCGGCATCACCTCGGAGAAGACCTCCTCGATGCCGACCTCCGCGGCCACGGAGCGGGCCACCGCCTCGTGGTCCCCGGTCAGCAGGATCGGCGTGAGCCCGAGCTCGCGGAACTGGCGGACCGCCTCGGCGCTGGTGGGCTTGACGGTGTCGGCCACCACGAGCACGCCGCGGGCGCGGCCGTCCCAGCCGACGGCGACGGCCGTGCGCCCCTCCCCCCCTGCCTTCTCCAGCGCCGGGGACAGCTCCGCGGGCAGCTCCTGGGACCACTCCTCCAGGAGCGCGGGGCGTCCGACGAGGACGGCGCGGCCGTCCACGACCCCCTGCACGCCCAGTCCCTCGATGTTGGCGAAGTCCTCGGGGGCGGACAGCGGGCCCACCCGGGAGGCCGCGCCGGCGGCGACGGCCCTCGCGACGGGGTGCTCCGAGGCGTTCTCCAGGGCCCCGGCCAGGCGCAGGACCTCCTCCTCGTCCTCGCCGTCCGCGACGGCCACGCCGGTCAGCGCCATCCGCCCGGTGGTGACGGTGCCGGTCTTGTCCAGGACGACGGTGTCCACGCGGCGGGTGTTCTCCAGGACCTCCGGGCCCTTGATGAGGATCCCGAGCTGGGCGCCGCGGCCGGTGCCCACCATCAGGGCCATGGGCGTGGCCAGGCCCAGGGCGCAGGGGCAGGCGATGATCAGGACCGCGACGGCCGCGGTGAAGGCGGCGCTCGCGGGTTCGCCCGTGCCGAGCCAGAAGCCGAGCGCGGCGACCGCGATCATGATGGCGACGGGGACGAACACCCCCGAGACCCGGTCGGCGAGGCGCTGGACGGCCGCCTTGCCGTTCTGGGCGTCCTCCACCAGCCGCGCCATCTGGGCGAGCTGGGTGTCGGAGCCGACCCGGGAGGCCCGCACGACGAGGCGGCCCCCGGCGTTGACGGTCGCGCCGACGACGGTGCTGCCCGGGGAGACCTCCACGGGTACGGACTCGCCGGTGAGCATGCTCATGTCGACGGCGGATGTGCCCTCCTCGACCGTGCCGTCGGTGGCGATCTTCTCCCCCGGGCGGACCAGGAACCGGTCGCCGGCCGAGAGCTCCGCCACGGGCACCAGCTCCTCGCGGGCGGAGGGCCCCCCGCCCCGCAGGACGGTGACCTCCTTGGCCCCGAGTTCGAGGAGGGAGCGCAGGGCGGCCCCGGCGCGCCGCTTGGAGCGCGCCTCGAAGTACTTGCCGAGGAGGATGAAGGTCGTGACCCCGGCGGCGACCTCCAGGTAGATGTTGGCGGAGCCGTCGGTCCGCGCGATGGTGAGCTCGAACGGGTGGGTCATGCCCGGTGTCCCGGCGGTGCCGAGGAAGAGGGCGTACAGCGACCACAGGAACGCGGCGGAGACGCCGAGGGAGACCAGCGTGTCCATGGTGGCGGTGGCGAGCCTGAGGTTCTTCCACGCGGCCACGTGGAAGGGCAGCGCGCCCCAGACGACGACGGGCGCCGCCAGGGCGAGGGAGGCCCACTGCCAGTACGTGAACTGGAGCGCGGGGACCATCGCCATGGCGATGACGGGCACCGAGAGCACGAGGGAGACCATGGCCCGGTTCCACAGGACCGCGGTGGGGTCGGCGGGCTCCGCCGCGGAGGGTCCGGGGTCGGGCCGGGGGACGGTGGCGGTGTAACCCGCCTTCTCCACCTGTGCGACCAGGTCCTCCACGGGCGTGGGCGCCCCCTCGAAGGACACCCGGGCCTTCTCGGTGGCGAAGTTGACGGTGGCGGTGACGCCCTCCAGCCTGTTGAGCCGCTTCTCGACCCGGTTCGCGCACGCGGCGCAGGTCATGCCGCCGATGGCCAGTTCGACCGCCGCGGCCCCGGCCGGCTTCGCCGTGGTTCCCCCGCTACCCATGGTCCCTCCCCGACTCCGTACGCTCCTCGTCGTGCCCGTACGACGCGTCCTCCGTGTGGTCCCGTCCGCCCGTGGAGGACTCCTCCCCGGTCTGCGCGCTGCGCGCGTGCCCCGGGGCCTCCTGCGGCAGAACGGGGCCGGCCAGGCCGCCGACCCCGAACGCCGCGGCGAACACGGCCACGAGACCCAGGGCGTAGAGCCCGAGCTTCGCGGTCACGTTCATGTCAGTCACGCACCTCGTAACCCGCCTCGTCGATGGCGGCGCGGACCGACGCGTCGTCGACCGGGCCGTCGCTGGTGACGGTCACCTTCTTGTCGTCGAGGTCGACCTTGACGCCGGTGACCCCGCTGACCCCGCCGACCTCCTCGGTGACGGAGTTGACGCAGTGCCCGCAGGTCATGCCCTCGACCGTGTAAACAGCGGTGGTGGTGGCAGCCATTTCGCCTCCTGTGGCGTGTGTGGTGTCTCGGTCTCCGTGGCGGACCGCTCCAACAGGGCCCAATATACCCCCAGGGGGTATGCAATTGTCAAACCCCTGCCGTCACACCACCCCCGCCCGGGCGACGCGGGGCCCGCACCGCCCGCCACGGGGGCGCCCCCGCACCGGGATCCCCCTCGCCCCACTGTACCCCCGGGGGGTAATCTCACGGGGGGCTTCCCCTCCGGACACGGCCCGGGGCCCCCGCGCGTCGCGCAGGGGCCCCGGGCCCTCCATCCTGTGGGACGGAGGAAACGCGTACTCCGGGACACATGCCCGGATACCCTCCCCCCGTTGCCCGCCGGGCGGGGCGGGGACGGGGGGGGGGGGCGCGGGGGTGAGCGCCCACCCGGCGCCCCCGCGCGCGGGGGGGTGGGGGGGGGGGAGCGGGTA